>NZ_ANPF01000001.1:0-151082 GCF_000328325.1 Halobacillus sp. BAB-2008
CGGTTTTAAAAGTGGTAACTTGCTGATTTGGCCTTTGCGGTCGATTCGATTCTTGCTGCGGTAGCTCTTGCAGTCGCTTTGCCGGAAACACCTCTTCCGGAAGTGGGGAGTTTGGACGGTGGGCAATTCGCTGTCATCCTTGCGGGAGGTATGATTGGAATCATCATCATGCGTTTTGCGGCCAACGTTTTCGTTAAATTGTTGAAATCACGACCTGGATTGGAAATTGCTGCCTTTGTCATCGTCGGATGGGTAGGGGTAAAGCTCGTCGTTTCTACATTAGCCCACCCGAATATTCAGATTCTCGATGAGCACTTCGCTCATTCTACGACGTGGAAGCTGATCTTCTACTCTATCCTCGTGTTGATTGCCGTTCTTGGGTGGTTCTTGTCAGGAAAGAAAGAAGTACAGGAAGACTGAGAAAGGAAAGAGCATGCAGTTTGTTATATCTCCCTTCGTGATGTTCATGGTTCGGAGTTCCGCAGCTGTAGTGGTACGACATCTTAATAGGATTCTTAACTAAGTTAAAGGTAAGAGCGGCAGGGTATGCCGCTTTTTTTGTGCCAAATTCTTTTCAACCCACATACCGGCAGGTTAAGATAGAAGTAATAACGATGGAGTGACTAACTATGACAGGAGGGTTTTATCGATGGGCAAAGCCGTACAGCATCCTTCCGAACAGTTTCATTACATTAAGAATCGGATTCATATGTTGAATCAAGTCGTGTCTACCATGGAATCGGAAGACGTGGATATGGAAGATTTCAACAGGGTCCTGGATATGATTGAACAGTTGCAGATGAAAATGACCCGGTTTAAACAGGACTGGGAGAAAAGCGAATGAATGATATCTGGAAGTTCACCAAAATGACCCAGCAGGAGGCGGAAACGATCGCCGAATGGAAGTACCCTGCCCCTTATGACTTTTATGACATGACAGCGGATGAAGAGGATTACGTGGAATTCATTGATCCAGTTAGAAGAAATCCAGAGACGTACAGTGTCAGCCAGGGAGGAAGCCTCATTGGGTTTTTCAGCTTTACCAAGAACACAGCTGTGGACATCAGCCTGGGACTGCATCCGGAACGTACCGGGAAAGGCGAAGGGGAGTACTTTCTCAAACAAGTGCTTCTGTTTGGCCGGTCCCTGTACGGAAACAGACGCTTCACTTTAGCTGTAGCCGCTTTTAATAAACGGGCGATTCGTGTTTATGAGCGGTGCGGTTTTTCTTGCACGAAGAGTTTCGAGCAGGCGACAAATGGAGATGTGTTTGATTTCATCGCTATGGAGCATCAAGGATCGAGGACCCCTTAGATAAGGAGAGGAAATAGAATGGCAGATCATCATTTTTACTTGAAAGCCGAATGGCCGGGAGGACGCAACGAAGTCGGCCATATCGATGCAGGAAACTTAAAGACGAAAATATCCATACCCGCAAGCATGGACGGGCCTGAAGTAGGCACGAACCCGGACGAAATGCTGTTGGGAGCAGCTTCAACGTGCTATATCATAAGTCTGGCCGCCATGATTGAGCGTGCCGACCTGCCTTTGCAGGAAATGGATATGGACTCGGAAGGAATTGTCGATGTTACCAATGGTGTTTTTACTTATAAGACGATTATCCATCGTCCACGCGTCGTTTTAAAGTCCGGTTCTGATGAAAAGCAATTATCCAAGCTGAACCGTTTGGTGGAGAAGGCAGAAAAAAGCTGTATGATCTCCCGCGCGATCGAAGGAAATGTTGAACTTCGTCTGGAGGCGGATGTAAGGATCGCCGATGCTGAATAAAAAAAGGAGTGTCTCTGGCTTTTGCGGCGGGAGACACTCCTTTTTTCTGTTGTATTTAGTTGTTTGAAACGATATATACACGTGCTTCAAACGGTTTGAGTGGAAATTCCTTTGCTTGTATATGCTTTGGTACTTCCATATTGGACAAGACGAGAGCACTGGAATCGAGGGAGAAAGAAGATTGAACACGGGCGACGCTGCCGGTCAAATTAGCAAAGACGATCGCTGTCTTGTCATGGAGCGTACGCGTGTATGCGTAAATGTGTGGATCGTCTTCCATGATCAATTCGTACGTGCCGTATGTGAAAAGATCATGGTCTTTCTTCAGGCGGATCAGATTCTTGTAATGATTAAGAATCGATGCGGGGTTGTTTTCCTGATCAGCGACATTAATGGTCTGGTAGTTTGGATTGACTTGGAGCCACGGATCTCCAGTAGTGAATCCCGCATTCGGTTCATCGCTCCACTGCATAGGAGTCCGACTGTTATCCCGAGATGTATTCCAAAGAATTTCCATGATTTCTTCATGAGGGACTCCCTGTTCCTTTTTCTTCTGATACAAATTCTTTGCAGCCACATCATCGTAGTCTTCGATGGAAGGGAAGGCGAAATTCGTCATGCCGATTTCCTGTCCTTGGTAAATATAGGGTGTGCCCTGCATAAGGAAATACATAGTTGCGATGGAGGTGGCACTTTCCCTCCAGTACACTTCATCATCTCCCCATGTGGATACGACACGGGCTTTGTCATGGTTCTCTATGAAGAGTGCATTCCACCCGTCTCCTTCCAAGCCTTTCTGCCAACGGGTCAGTACTTTTTTCAGTCCGGGAATATCCAACTGCTGTTCGGCATTCTGATCCCACAAGTCCAAGTGTTCAAATTGGAAGATCATATCCATCTTCCCATTCTCGCCGACCCATAAATCCGCTTCATCTGCGCTGACTCCGTTCGCTTCTCCAACGGTCATGACGTCGTAATTCGAATAGGTTTCCTCCTTGAATTCTTGAAGGAACTCGTGGATACCTTCCTGATTCATATGCATATCAAAGGAGGAGACGTACTTCTCTTTCTTTGGATTCGGCATATCAGGAAACCCCGGCCGCTTCTTGATATGGCTGATTGCATCAATGCGGAAACCGTCGATCCCTTTCTCGAGCCACCAGTTGACCGTATCGTAGAGCGCCTTCCTTACTTCGGCGTTCTCCCAGTTCAAATCCGGCTGCTTTGTAGAGAAAACGTGAAGGTAGTACTGCTCCGTCTTTTCATCCCATTCCCACGCCGATCCATCAAAAATACTCTCCCAGTTGTTCGGCTCGCTTCCTTCTTTCCCATCCTTCCAAATATACCAGTCGCGTTTTGGATTGTCTTTCGACTGCCTTGATTCCATAAACCAAGGGTGTTCATCGCTCGTATGGTTCAAAACCAAATCAATGATCAGCTTCATCCCGCGTTGGTGGACTTCCTCCAATAGACGGTCAAAATCATCCATCGTACCGAATTCTTCAAGAATATCCTGGTAATCAGAAATATCATAACCGTTGTCGTCTTTCGGAGATTTGTACATTGGACAAATCCAAATAAAATCGATGCCCATTTCTTTCAAATAGTCGAGCCGGTCGATCATTCCCTGTAAATCACCGATGCCGTCCCCGTTCGAATCCTGAAAGCTCCGCGGGTACACCTGGTAACCAACCGCTTCTTTCCACCAAACACGCTCCATAACCATCGCTCCATTTCTTTAGGAAATAAAATTATTAATGCAATCGATTGCATGACGAAGGATATCTATATAGTACTGATTATATAGAAAAATCAAAAAACATCCACTTTAAGATAAGTCTTTTTGTGCAAACGTTTTCTTTTATTTGTATCCTAATCGAATATCTTTCGATTTACAATAGGGAGAGGTGTGAAACTTATTACATGATGCAAGCGTAAGCAATAAGAGAGAATACCGGGAGGGTGATTTGATGCGCGGGTACAAAATTGCTAAGGATAAGGAACGACGTGGCATCTGTGTAAGTAATGATTGTGGAGAAGTGATCGGTGAAATTTATAAAACTTCCAAAAGAGGCTTGGAAAAGGAGAATAATTTTCTTTTTTCCTTTCGTTCTCAGGAGGTTTCTTTCGGTATTCAGAAGGGACGCATCCTTTTTGCTGCGTATCGTTATTCCATCTCAGGCATGGAATTCATCTTTAAAGACAACCCCTTGAAAAGTCTGCTTTATTTCTGTGTGGAAGGGGAGGTACGGGGAGACGCCGTAAAGCTGGAGGAGAACTGGAATAAGGAAATAGAAGTAAAAACAAAAAAGAAAGAGCTGGCGGTTATTCGTCCTTTTACATGGAAGACGGGGGCGGATCTGTCGGTTTCTGAGGATGTCACTGAAGATTCCTTCTTGTTTCCCCTGATTGTGCTAACGTATTTTTTATATAAGGTGTATAAGGACGAAACAGCATTCATCGACGGACTGATCGAATGGGTGTAAGGGATTGTCAGACGTAAGGATTGCGAATTTTGTTCGTTTCCGTTATATTTAAAGTGTTCAAATCGAATAAGAGAACCTTCGGGGTCGGGTGAAAATCCCAGCCGGCGGAAAGAGCAGCTGCTCCAAGCCCGCGACGGAAAGTCAGTGTTAAGCACGGCTTTCCCTGATTTGGTGAAAATCCAAAGCCGACAGTGAAAGTCTGGATGGGAGAAGGTTGTAGGAACGTAATGGTACATTTCTTGAGTCAAGTGTACCCTTTGTTTGCTGTACGCAAAAAAAATTACGTTAACGACCCTGGAGAAGTATGTCTTCTTCAGGGTCTTTTTTTTCAAAAATCGGAGGGATGCAGATGGAACGCGACGAGAAATATATGTCTATGGCTGTGGAAATGGCGAGCAGCACGGTAGGGCAGACGAGCCCTAACCCTTCCGTAGCGGCTGTTGTGGTGAAAGATAACCAAGTTGTCGGCGTAGGTGTCCACGTCAAAGCAGGTGAAGCCCATGCAGAGGTGCATGCGCTGCGAATGGCCGGGGAAAAGGCGGATGGCGCAGAGATCTATGTGACGCTTGAGCCGTGCAGTCATCACGGGCGCACGCCTCCTTGTGCACAAGCTGTCATAGATGCGGGAATCAGACGTGTCATCATTGCATCCCACGACCCCAATCCGAGAGTGTCAGGAAGAGGAATAGAGATGATGAGAGCACATGGCCTGGAAGTAGAAATGGGTGTGCTGAAAGCGGAAGCCGACAAGCTGAACCGCGCTTTCTTCCATTCCATCCAGACAGGAATGCCTTATGTCCGGTTGAAATCAGCCATGAGCCTCGATGGAAAGATTGCAACATCGACAGGCGAGAGTCAGTGGATTACGGGCGAGAAAGCACGTGCTGACGGGCATCGATACCGCCACCTTTCGGACGCTATTCTCGTCGGCATCAATACAGTACTGATGGATAATCCAAAGCTGACAACAAGAATGGAAGGGCAGGGTTCCCATCCCGTTCGGATTGTCATGGATACACATTTGAGGATTCCTCCATCGTCGCAGTTAATTCAAAACGGCGAGGCGCCTACATGGATCTTTACTCTGGAGAACGATCAAAAGAAGAAAGACTTGTTCGAAGAACAGGATCATGTGGAAGTCATTCGAATGGAAGGCTCGACTATTGCCGTCGATGATGTGCTTCGCTATCTTGGAAAGAAGCGGATTACTTCCCTTCTGGTAGAAGGCGGGGCGACTATAGCGGATGCTTTCGTCCGTGCCGGGAAAGTAGATGAAACAGTAACCTATATCGCACCGAAGCTGATCGGCGGCAGAGAGGCGCTGACCCCTGTCGGAGGCAAAGGGATCCAGCAATTGAAGAACGTCCAGTCGTTTGAAGTGATCTTGACGGAAATACTGGGAGACGATGTCAAAGTCGTATCTGTGAAAAAAGGAGAGTAGAAACAATGTTTACAGGAATCGTTGAAGAAATAGGAACGATGAAATCCGTAAAGAATAAGACGGAAGCGTTGGAAGTGACGGTCGAAGCAGATGTGGTAGTAAAAGATGTCCAGCTTGGAGACAGTATCTCGGTAAACGGCGTCTGCCTTACTGTGACAGGCTTTACGGATAAAACGGTAACCTTCGATGTCATGCCGGAAACCTACCGAGCGACGAATATTCACGAATTAAAACAGGGGAGTCCGGTGAATCTCGAGCGCGCCATGGCTGCCGGCGGGCGATTCGGCGGCCATCTAGTTTCCGGACACATTGATGGAACGGGCACCATCGTTTCCAAGAAGCCGGAGTCGAATGCTGTTTATTATGAGATTGAACTTCCGGACGAACTCATTCATTATTTCGTATATAAAGGATCGATTGCCGTCGATGGTACATCTTTGACGGTCTTCGGTGTCTCAGAGAACAAGGTGACGATATCCTTGATTCCTCATACGGTCGAGCATACTGTTCTCGGCGGGAAGGACCGCGGGGACCGAGTGAATATAGAATGTGACATGATCGGTAAGTACGTAGCCCATTTTCTAGGGGCAGAAAAGAAGCATGAACAAGCGGCTGGTATGTCGCAACAATTTCTTAAAGATAACGGATTTGCATAAGGGGTGAAAACTATGTTTGATTCCATAGAAAAAGCATTGGAAGATTTGAAAGCGGGGAAAGTCGTCATCGTTTGTGACGACGAGGACCGTGAAAATGAAGGAGACTTTATCGGAATTGCAGAACATGCGACTCCTGAGATGATCAATTTCATGATCAAATACGGCCGGGGTCTCGTCTGTGCTCCGGTGACGGAAGCGTTGGCTTCTGATCTCGAGTTGATGCCGATGGTCGATAGTAATTCCGACCCGAACCAGACGGCGTTCACGGTAAGCATCGACCATACCTCCACAACGACCGGGATTTCTGCAGATGAGCGGGCCCGGACTGTCAGGGAGATGTTGAATCCGGAGGCAACAGCAGCTGACTTTCAACGTCCAGGCCACATTTTTCCTCTGATTGCTAAAGAAGGCGGTGTCCTGAGAAGGGCAGGCCATACGGAAGCAGCGGTGGATTTGGCACGGCTGGCCGGAGCAAAGCCTGCCGGCGTTATTTGTGAAATCATTAAAGATGACGGAACGATGGCGCGTGTCCCCGATCTGCGGGAGATGGCCGACGAATTTAATATCCCGATGATCACGATTGCAGATTTGATCCAGTACCGCCATAAGAAAGAAAACCACGTCAAGCGTGAGGTGGAGGTGAAGATGCCTACGGAATACGGAGATTTCCGGGCTGTTGCCTTCACGAACGATATTGATAATAAAGACCACATCGCACTTGTCAAAGGAGATATCGATCCAAACGAACCGACGCTTGTCCGTGTGCACTCTGAGTGTCTGACTGGAGATGTCTTCGGATCCTATCGCTGTGACTGTGGTCCACAGCTCCACAATGCATTGAGACAGATTTCTGAAAACGGAAGCGGTGTCCTGCTTTATATGAGGCAGGAAGGGCGCGGAATCGGACTTTTGAATAAGCTGCATGCTTATAAGCTTCAGGAAGAAGGCTTGGATACGGTCGAAGCGAATGAGAAACTCGGTTTCGGACCGGATCTTCGTGATTATGGCGTGGGTGCTCAAATATTAAAGGATCTTGGCATCACTAAATTGAGATTGCTGACGAATAATCCTAAGAAGATCTCCGGCCTCGGCGGCTTTGGACTTGAAGTTGTAGAAAGAGTCCCGATTCAGATGCCGTCCCGCAAAGAGAACGAGCGGTACTTGAAGACGAAACAATCCAAGATGGGTCATTTATTTCACTATTAGAAAGGGAGATGGAACATGGTTAAAACAATAGAAGGAAACTTAGTAGGAACTGGTTTGAAAGTGGGAATCGTCGTAGGACGGTTTAACGATTTCATTACAGGTAAACTGTACGAAGGAGCAGTCGATGCGTTCAAACGTCACGGTGTAGAACTGAATGATGTGGAAGTCGCCTATGTACCGGGTGCTTTTGAAATTCCTCTTGTAGCCTCCAAGATGGCGAACTCAGGGAAATATGATGCAGTCGTCACCCTTGGTGCTGTCATCCGCGGATCTACTCCGCACTTCGACTATGTATGTAACGAAGCAGCAAAAGGAGTTTCCCAGGCATCGAACCAGAGCGGTATCCCGGTGATCTTCGGTGTCATTACAACAGACACAATTGAGCAGGCAATCGAGCGTGCGGGTACGAAAGCTGGTAACAAAGGTTGGGAAGCAGCCACTGCGGCGATCGAGATGGCTACATTGATGAAGCATTTCGAGTGATTTAATACACCAAGAGCTGTTCAGTTCCATCTGAGCGGCTCTTTTTTTATACGTCCGGTTTATGGCTTTTATTAAAAAGGAAAGGATAATAGAGAAGGAGTGGAAGAGAACAATGACAAAGAGAGCGGTCTGGTTCCGCAGAGACTTACGATTACAGGACAATACAGCATTAGCGAAGGCTTTGGAGCATACAAAGGACGGGGATGAACTTCTCCTGTTCTTTCATATACACCCGGCTTTAAATGAATCATTTACAGCAAGGCATGATTATTTCTTCCAAACCCTTGCATCTTTCGTTGAAAAAGCAGAAGATGCCGGGGCGCCGGTTCATTTTATTACAGGGGATACAGAAGATGCATTTGAAAATTTAATCGAAACTGCCGGGATCGATATGGTTTATTTTAACCGAGACGAAACAGGGTTCGGCTATGAGAGAGATAAGCAGGTCGAGAAATACGTAACGTCTCTGGATGTCGACGTCTATCATTACTTGGACCACCATATTCATGGTGCCGATGAAGTGAAGAAGCAGGATGGCGGTTTTTACAAAGTTTTCACTCCTTATCTGAAGAAGTGGAAGCAGCTTCCGAAACCGGCGGTGCAGAAAGTCGATGATGAGTTACTGAAGAAAGCTGCCGTCGATGAGCGTGCCTCGTTCAAGGAAGGGGAATCCGCGTATGCTGATTTGCTCGAAAAAATCGAAGCAGATTTCGGCGGTGTCGGGGAAGCAGATGCGTGGGCACGTCTGGAACAATTCCTTGATGCGGATATTTACGATTATGACGAGCGCCGTGATTTCCCTGCGGTCGATGGGACAAGTCTGATGTCCAGGTATTTGAGGACCGGTGCCATTTCTGTACGCAGTGTCTATCATCAGATCCATGACCAGGTCGACTTCCGTAAGAAAACGGAAGGAGTGGAAACGTATATATCCGAGCTTGCCTGGCGTGATTTTTATAATATGATTTATCACTTCTATCCGAATGCACATGATGAAGAAGTAGTAGAAAAGTATCAAGGGATTCCCTGGAATAATGACGAAGACGTATTGGAGCGTTGGAAAGAAGGAAGGACCGGATTTCCTATCATTGATGCGGCGATGAGGCAGTTGAACGAGAGCGGCTGGATGCACAACCGGCTCCGTATGGCGGTTGCGTCGTTTTTGACGAAGGATTTGCTGATGGATTGGCGGAAAGGCGAACGTTATTTCCAGGAAAAACTCGTCGATTATGATCCCGCCTCCAACATCGGGGGATGGCAGTGGGCAGCTTCAACCGGAACGGATCCGGTCCCATATTTCCGCGTATTCAACCCGACCCGGCAGTCCGAAAGGTTCGATCCACATGGGCGGTTTATTAAAGAATGGCTGCCGGAGCTGCGGGACGTCCCGAAGAAGTATATCCACGAACCAGCGAAGATGCCGGAAAACGAACAAGAGAAAGCGAAGTGTATGATCGGGGAGGATTATCCGGAACCGTTGGTTGATCATAAACGAATGCGTGAGAGAGCGATTCAATTATTCAAAGATAAATCATAACAGTCTTAGAGGAGGTATATAGATGAGTTTTCAGAGGAAACTGGAAAAATACGCAGATATTGCTTTAAAGAAAGGTGTTCATTTACAGCAGGGACAGGGGCTGATCATCAACGCCCCCATCGAAGCAGCTGATTTCGTGCGCACCATCGGGGCGAAAGCATACGGTAGAGGAGCTAAGGACGTCCACATGGAGTGGAGCGACGAAATGTTGAATTACATGAAGCTTAAGAATGCCCCGATGGAAGTGCTGGAACATTTTCCGGAATGGAAAGCAGAAGGGCTGAGGCAGATGGTGGCAGACGGCTACGCTCTTCTCAGCATTTATGGGCCGGACCCCGACCTTCTTAAGGATGTGGACTCGGAACGCGTGGCGAAAGCGAATAAAGCGAGTGCAGAAGCGTTGACCGAGTATCGGGACTACGTTATGAATGACAAAACCACCTGGTCTGTCATCGCTTATCCACAGAAAGCGTGGGCAAAGAAAGTGTTCCCTGACGATTCAGCCGACAAAGCGCAGGAAAAGCTGTGGGAGCAGATCTTCCATATTACGAGAATCGATCAGGAAGACGCTGTACAGGCATGGGAAGACCATAATGACAGGCTTCGAAAAATCCGTGAATTCCTGAATGGAAAGCAGTACAAGAAACTCCACTACAAGGGACCCGGCACGGACCTGTCCATCGAACTTGTGCAGGATCATATTTGGCACGGGGGATCAGCTGTTTCTGAAGGAGGGGTTGAATTCAACCCGAATATCCCGACAGAAGAAGTGTTTACCATGCCTCATAAAAACGGAGTGCAGGGGACGGTGACAAGCACCAAGCCTCTTAATTACGGTGGGAATCTGATTGATAATTTCACACTGACTTTCCAGAATGGTATGGTGGTCGACTTCTCTGCAGAGTCGGGAGAAGAGACGCTGAAGCATTTATTGGAAATGGATAATGGGGCGAAACGGTTAGGGGAAGTTGCTCTCGTACCTCATGAGTCTCCGATCTCCCAGTCCGGACATATATTCTTTAACACACTTTATGATGAGAATGCCTCCTGCCACTTAGCACTTGGAAAGGCTTATCCGACGAATGTAGCAGGCGGATCCGGCTTTACGAAAGAGCAGATGGATCATCATGGTGTTAATGACAGTCTCATTCACGAGGACTTCATGATGGGTTCCGGGGCGCTGGATATTGATGGAGAAACCCATGATGGAAGTTATGAACCTATCTTCCGCAAAGGAGCATGGGCCATTCCCCTGGAAGATTAATCAAGGAAAGACACCCCGTCGGACGGGGTGTCCTCTTTCTTTTTTGACGGATCATTTACAAACACTTTCCATCCTTGACATTCGTATTACAGTTCATTTAAATTGCGATGAATACCGCTTGGATTGTTCATAAATGTGGTAACAATAGGGTAGAGATAAATTACTGAGACAACTTTTTCTATTCATAAAGAAGGGTGAGACCACATGAAGCGTGATGCTTTTTTTGACAATGCAAAGTTGGTGTTGATTTTCCTTGTCGTTTTCGGACATTTGATACAGCCGTTCACCGGCGATTCCAGACCTATGTACACCCTTTATACATGGATCTATACGTTCCATATGCCTGCATTCATTTTCCTTGCTGGATTCTTTGCGAAAGGCTCCGGCGAGAAGGACTATATTATGAACTTAGCGAAGAAGCTGATTCTTCCTTACTTGATATTCCAACTCGTTTATACCGGGTATTACTTCTTCATCGGTAAAGAGTCTGAATTGACCGGTATTTTCTACCCGCACTGGTCCCTGTGGTTCTTGTTCAGCTTGTTCTGCTGGCATATTCTCCTTTACTGGTTCAAGAAGGTACCGCCGATTCTCGGGGTGGCGATTGCCGTCCAAATCGGAGTGGTGGTTGGATACTTTACGGATATCGGTCACCATTTCAGCTTGTCACGAACATTCGTATTCTTCCCGTTCTTCCTTGCTGGTTACTGGTTGACGAAAGATCATGTGAAGCAGTGGAGAACGCGAAGGGTAAGAGAAATCAGCCTTGTGATTATGGCCTCTGTCGCTGTATTGATTGCGATGTTTCCGGAGATCAGTTCCGGATGGCTGCTAGGTTCTAAGTCATATGAGGTACTCGGCAGTCCGGAAATGGGCGGTATCGTCCGTTTGGGAATCTATGTTCTAGCCGGAATTATGATGGTCAGTGTTCTTTCCTGGATACCGGGAAAAGAATTCCGTCTCACTTATTTGGGCGGAAAGACCCTGTATGTCTACTTGCTCCATGGCTTCTTCATCCAGTTTTTCCGTCAGGCCGGCTGGTTTAAGGTCGATAACGTATTCGACGTGCTCGGCCTCGCGATTATTGCGGCAGCTATCGTATATCTACTGTCCAGCAGCATAATCAGGACGTTGACCCAGCCGCTGATCGAAGGACGCTTCCAACTGATTAAGAAATGGTGGAGCCGTATGGTAAATAAAGATTCCACCTTCCAATCTTAATGATTGAAATGCCTGGACTTGCGAATAATAGGAAAGATATTTGCAAGGAGGGGTACAGATATGACGAAAAAAATCCTGATGATTGTAACGAATGCCGATCGTATGGATGGGAACGAAACGGGACTCTGGTTATCTGAATTCGTCGAGCCCGCCACCGCATTCATGGAGGAAGGCTGGGAAGTAACCGCAGCCAGCCCTCAGGGTGGACGGCCTCCCATTGATCCGAACAGCTATAGTAACGAACTTCCCCGGTTCTGGGACGGTGTGATGGAACCCATCCATGATACGGTTCCGTTGGGCGCTGTGGATCCTACGAAATACAGTGCTATCTTCTTATGCGGTGGACACGGGACGATGATTGATTTTCCTGCTAATGAGCATTTAGAGGAACTGCTTCGGCATTTTCTAACCGAAGGGAAAGTTATCGCCTCTGTCTGCCACGGGCCGGCCGGATTTATCGGAGTGAAAGACCACAACGATCAGTTGCTCCTGGAAGGTCGGAAAGTGACCGGATTCACAAATGAAGAAGAAGAGAAGACGGGGCTTGCTTCTGTCGTGCCGTTTTCTCTGGAAGACCGCATGAATGAATCCGGTGCCGTGTTTGATAAGGGGGAGGACTACAGCGATCATGTCGTTGTCGATCTTCCGTTTATCACCGGGCAGAATCCTCAATCCAGCTTAAGTACAGCCCAAAAAATTATAGAGGAATTGAAAACCCGCTGAGTGTGATCTCAGCGGGTTTTTTAAGTACATGCATGTATGAAAAAAACCGCCGAGAGAGAATTCTCGGCGGGAGTTAGGATTTTAGAACAGGAAATGTGCAATTAGTGTAATGATCGGAAGTGTAATGATGGTACGTTCAAGGAAGATAATGAACAAGTCCTTCATATTGACCGGCACCTTCGATCCGAGCAGCAGCCCACCGACCTCAGACATGTAGATCAACTGAGTTACGGAAAGTGCAGCAATGATGAATCGTGTCATTTCACTTTCGATGGAAGAACCGATAATGGCAGGCAGGAACATATCGGCAAATCCGACGAGAATGGTTTCTGATGCTTCTTTCGCATAAGGAACCTGCATGAGCTCAAGTAATGGGATAAACGGTGTTCCAATCCATGCAAAGAATGGAGTGAATTCGGCTACCACTAGAGCCAGCGTCCCTAGAGCCATGACAATCGGGGCGACACCCATCCACATGTCCAGGATGTTCTGCGCTCCCTGTTTGAAGAAGTTGGCGAGGCTTGTAGACTTGCTTCCTCTTTCTACGGCTTTGGCATAGCCGTAAGTGAACAGATTGTGGTGTTCGGGTACTTCTTCGTTCTGGTCTGCTGGTTCCTCTGTAACATAGGTGTCCGCTTTGCGTGAGAGCGGAGGAATACGCGGCATGATTAAAGCAGCGATAAATCCAGCAGCGACGACGGTCAAATAGAATGGTATGAACATATCTCCCAGCCCTACTTCTTTAATGACCACAAGGCTGAAGGTGATGGATACGACAGAGAAGGTCGTCCCGATGACGGCAGCTTCCCGTTTAGTATAATAGCCTTCTTCGTATTGTTTACTTGTCAAAAGGACACCGATGGTTCCATCTCCGAGCCAGGATGCGAGGGAGTCAATCGAAGATCTTCCCGGCAAACGGAACAACGGCCGCATAATCTTCTGCAGCACGACGCCGAACATTTCGAGCAGGCCGTAGTTCAATAAAAGCGGCAGGAACAAGCCTGCGAACAGAAACACGGCAAATAAGACGTGGAGCAGGGAATCGAGCAGCATGCCTCCGGTATTCTCAGAGGTGATGGCCTCCGGGCCGATTTGGAAGTACACCATAATGGCGAAAATCATTCCTAAAACACGAGTAAATGCCCAAACGGGTGACACATTAAATAATGATTGGAAGAACGGTTTATCCTCCAATGCATTTGGTCCTGCCAGCTTCGTCAAAATCGTGCCGATGGCAGTTATTGTAATAATGATCGTCATGATCAAGGATAAGTAATCAGCTAAACCTGTCTCGACCCATCCAGCCAGTATGGCGATAGGAATCGTAATCGCGCCGTCTTCGCCGGAGATCGGGAACATAAAAAGAAAAATACCGATCAGGGACGGAATGATGAAGCGCAGGTGTGAAGTAAGCTTAAAGTCTCTAGCTTTCATCCGGAATCTCTCCTGTCGTTCAGTGTTGTTTTATTTATAAGCATTTGAGAATAATTATACAGCATTATCTATTCTATTACGTTTTGGGACAAAAACCAATAGGAAATTTGTAGAGGATCGTCCTTGTATGTTTATCTATTGGGGAAATGAGGAATTTCTGCTAATACTACAGACTTTAATTAGAAAAAAGGGGGATTATTGTGAAAGAATTCGTTGTTCCCAAAGTTGTCGTGAGCCGCTGTTTGGAATTTGATGAAGTGAGGTACAACGGAGCGGTCATTCCGGATAAAGCAGTCCAGCGGATGGCTCCGTATGTAGAGTTCGTGCCGGTTTGTCCGGAAGTGGAAATCGGGCTTGGAGTGCCCAGGGAGACGATCCGTATTGTCGGAGGAGAGAAGGAAAGACTCGTTCAGCCGAAAACAGGAGAAGATTTGACGACAGGAATGAATGCTTTTACGGAATCTTTTCTGAATAGTATCGGCAGTGAGGTGGACGGGTTTTTATTGAAGAATCGTTCTCCGACATGCGGTATGCAGGATGTGAAAGTCTACTACGATATAGACCATCCGCAAGTGTCTGGGAAGTCGTCCGGTTTCTTTGCGAGGGGAGTCCTAAAGAGGTATCCTGGTCTTGCCCTGGAGGAAGAAGGACGCTTGAAGAATTTCACATTAAGGCATCATTACTTTACGAAATTGTTCACGCTGGCCTCTTTCCGGAAGATGAAAGCACACGGGCAGATGAAGGACCTTCAGAAATTTCATTCTTCCAATAAGTACTTGTTCATGGCTTATCATCCCGGGACGTTGAAAAAGATGGGGAGAGTGGTTGCCAATCATGATCATCTGTCTATACAAGGTGTGTTCCATGAATATGAACCGCTGCTTTATGAATTGATGGCAGAGCCGGCAAAAGCTGCGTCACATATTAATGTTTGTCAGCATATCGCCGGGTATTTCAAGAAGGAGCTTTCGGCAGAAGAGAAAGAGGACTTCCAGACGCTGCTCAAACGATACAAAGAAGAGAAGGTGCCGTTGAGTGCGGTGCTGAGCGTATTGAATACATGGACGGTCCGCTTCCGCAGCGGGTATTTAAAAGACCAGACGTATTTTGAGCCGTATCCATCTGATCTCTTGGAAATATCGGATTCAGGAAAGGGCAGGGCCTATTCCTGAATCACCCCGCATAGTGTTTTAATATTCTGTCGACCTGTCCACCGTAGCTCTCCCCGAATATATTCAAATGTACGAGCAGGTAGAAGAGTTGATAGATCGGTTTGGTATCATGGTAGTGTGGCGGAAGGTCAGCAACCTCCCTGTAATGGTGGAGGAATTCAGAAGGGAATCCACCGAACAATTCCGTCATGGCAAGATCAAAGCACGGGTCTCCATACAGGACGGAAGGATCGATCAGGCAGGGAGAGCCGTTTTCATCCGCCATCCAGTTTCCTCCCCAGAGATCACCGTGCAGAAGCGAAGCCTGCGGATGTGCTGGAACCCAGCGGTCAAGGAAGGCAATCAGCTGCTCGAGCCGGCTGCGGCGCTGCCCTGTGATTCTTCCGTTTGATATGCCATATTGCAATTGGCTCTTTAACCGGAAATCCGCATAGTAATCCGTCCAGGCAGAGCACCAATCGTTGGGCTGGTCGAGCTGGCCGACAAAGGTCGGTTCACCGAATCCGTAAGCTTCTCCTGTCTGCTTATGCATTTGGGCAATCTGTCTTCCGAGCTCGGAGGCCGGCTTCAGCTTTCCTGAATGAATCCATTCCATAGCAAGAGCTCCTGGTTCTCGGTTCTCCGGTTCATCAAAATAATACACTTCGGGCACCCGTATCGAACGACTTTCCCGGATCCGCTTTAATCCTTCCGCTTCTACTCGGAAGAAGTGAGAGGGGACCTGTTGATTAAGCTTAAAGAAGTAGTCCTGCTTCTCCGTTTCTACAAAGAGGGCTTCGTTAATATCGCCGCCGCTTACTGTATCAATCGTCATGATGGGAGCCTCATCATCCAATTTCCTTAAGATGTCACCCACGAGTTCCTTCATTCGTTCCCCTCCTGAAACATCATTTTTTAGTGAATGGTTTGCGTTACTGGTTTTGTCGCTTTTTGATAAGCCCGTATCGTATGGATATCCCGGAACCCAAACTGTTCATAAAGCCTGGCTGCTTGTCTGTTATTCGTCCGTACAGAGATAGTGACTACGTCGAGTTCCAGTGCGTAGAAAGCATATTGGAGCGCGTGTTCCATCAAAGCAGTCCCGATTCCGTTCTCACGGTATTCGCGCCCGACGTTGACGAAGCATATTTCCCCTTCCTGTTCTTCGGCAATGGTTTCAAAG
This sequence comes from Halobacillus sp. BAB-2008, assembly GCF_000328325.1. NCBI lineage: Bacteria > Bacillati > Bacillota > Bacilli > Caryophanales > Bacillaceae > Halobacillus > Halobacillus sp. BAB-2008. The sequence goes on from NZ_ANPF01000001.1 coordinate 16,574, forward strand.
TATGTGTACCCTGCAATGGTTCCATCGGCTGCATACCCCCATAAATGATTGCCGTCCTTTTCTGATAAGCGCAGCATCTCTTCTGTCGTATAGTAGGAGGCCGAAGGGTGAAGTTTATCCAGTGCGGTGTAGTCATCGCGAAGAATTTCAACGATCGCTCCGTCCTGTTTGTCGGAAGGGTAATAACTGGATTTGTGCAAAGCCAGAGTGCGTTCTACGTTATAGAGATCGAAGGCGTGTTTCTCCGCAAAATCGACAAGTGCTTCGTTCGCCTCAAAACAAGCTAGTTTGACAATGTCAAAGTGAAGCTGAACAGTAAGAGAAGCTTTGTCCCACAATTTCTCAATGACCAGCTCCTGCTGATGAAGAGCGAACGGACCGAGAAGTCGGCACAGCTTCTGTTCGAAAAAAGGCAGAATCCCAAGGAATCCTATGATTTCATCCCCGTCCCAAGCCACATAAGCGAGCGGTTCCTGAAATTGTGTCAATGTCCATATTTGTTCGAAAATTTCGTTCGCATCGGATGCCATCCAAGCAACATAGTGATGGTCCTGTTCATTCATCCGATGGAGCCAACCGGCGACTTTATGTAGTTCTCTTACTTCCAGTTCCCGAATCTGCATGCTTGCTCCTCCTCCCGTATATAAACAAATTCTTACACATCACCCGTCTTTTTTGCAACTGTGACACTGGTCTTGTCTTTCATCTTTCTTCCATATATGGATGATTGATTCAACAGAGATGGGGGAATGATAAAGTACATAAGAACGGGGGGATGGAACTTGTGGAGCGTATGAAGTACATATCCATATACAGGATTACCGTCATCGTTTGGATGTCCATGAAATTCCTGATTCGCATCTACTGGTTCGAGAAGCGTCACAGGATATGGGATCAGGATACGAAGCGTAAATGGGAAGAAATGCTATCAGATCAGGCAGAAGAATATAGAAGAAAAGCGGTGCATCTTGGTGGGCTTCTGATAAAATTCGGGCAGTTTTTGAGTTCCAGAGGAGATTTGCTTCCTTCTTCTTTCATTAAGGAGCTGGAAGGACTTGTGGACAGGGTGGAGCCCGTTCCATTCTACCGATCCAAAGAAACGATAGAAGAAGACTGGAACGCATCGGTCGATACACATCTGTCTACAATAGAAGAAACACCGGTCGCATCTGCTTCCATAGGGGAAGTGTATAAGGCGTACTTAAAAGACGGCACTCCTGTGGCGGTCAAGGTACAGCGCTATAGAGTGAAAGATACGTTCCGGATGGATTTCCGTGCCTTGAAGATCGTTTTCTGGATGTTGAATAAGTTTACGGTCTATGGGAAAAAAGCCGATTTACCAGCCCTGTACAGGGAGGTCGTCCGAGTCATCAGCAATGAGCTTGATTTTACAATGGAGTTGGAGAATGGCCGTCATTTCAAGAAAAGGTTTGGAGACTTTCCATCTGTCTATATTCCGGAATATTACAGCGATCTTTCGACTAAACGCGTACTTGTGATGGAATGGGTGGAAGGAACGAAGATCACGGACCTTTCGTTCATAAAGAAAAATGGAATAGACCGGGAACAGATTGCTCGTACGCTCTTTGATTTAAGTATCGCCCAGTTTCTTGATGCAGGCATGTTTCATTCCGATCCTCATCCAGGGAATCTGATGCTGAAAGCAGATGGAACGGTCGTTGTCATCGACTTCGGTATGGTTGGTGAAATCAAACAGGAAGATGCTGATGCGCTGAGGACGATGGTGCAGGGATTTATTTTGGATGATTACGACAGAGTAATTGAGGCGTTGCAGGAGATGGACTTTCTTCTCCCTAATGCAGATACCGAGCGGGTGAAGAAGCTGCTTAAGCAGACGACAGAGATGTATTTAGACGGGAACTTTGACAAGTTGGATGCGCATATGATGAATGATATGCTTTCTGATTTACAGCAATTTGTCAAAGATCAGCCGATTCAGCTTCCAGCTGACTATGCATTTTTGGGTCGGGCGACTTCTATTATCATTGGTGTCCTCAGTGCCGTCTATCCGAACATCGATTTGATTCAATGGGGGAGACCTGTCATCAAACAGTGGGTGTCGGGCGACGGATCGAATGCCTCTTTGTACACAGAAGTCATTAAGGAAACCGTTCGTCCTCTGTTATCGTTCCCACGTGCGCTGATCGAGTACTTGGAGGATGGCGACAAGGAAAGAGAATGGAAGAGCTATCATCAAAGAAATCGCCTGTTCCATCAGTTTTATTTGGTTTACACGGCTTTCTCGTTTCTTATATTCGTGTCAGGGGTAGCTGCCCTGTATTACACACTTGTTGTCCCTGTTCTTCCGAGCGTGTGGATCAGCGGCGTTTTTATGGGAGTCGGGTTGCTTGGATTTTTCATTTGTTCCATTAAACATGTCCGGATGTTGAAGGGCATTCATCATAATAGGAGGGATGAACAATGAGCGATTTATTGAAGAAAGGATTCCATTTGGGAATCGGTGCAGCAATCAGTGGGAAAGAGATGTTCGAAAAGATGGTGAACGAAATGGTGAAGCGGGGAGAAATCAGTCCGACTCAGGCGAAATCCATGGTGAATAATTGGATTGCCAAGGGAGAAACGAAAGATAAAGAATGGAATGATCAAGCGAAAGCAAGAATGCAGGATCAATTCAAAGAGCTAGGATTTGTTTCGCGGGAAGAATATGAAAAGCTCGAAGCCCGCATTCAAAGGCTGGAAAACCTCCATTTGGATAATAAATGAAACGAGATGCCTGCTCCGGGGAAAGGAGCGGGCATCTCGTTATTTCTGGGAAAGGGAAGCTGTGCTATGATGCAGTCACAAGTAGAAAAGGAGGAGGATCGGGATGGACAAGATCAATTGTTTTAAGTGCAGGCATTTCCGAACGACATGGAATCCGGCCTTTCCCAGATCTTGCAGCGCCTATGAGTTTAAAACGAAGGAATTGCCTTCCGCGTATATACTCCGTACAACCGGGAGCAGCTGCATGCAGTTCCAAGAGAAAATGACGCCTAAGAAAGAGAACAAAGCGCGGCAGGCTTCCAGAATTGATCTGCGTCTGTAAATAATGAGAAATTTCAGAAATCTAGAGGAATTGCCGATGTTTTGTGGTATGCTGATGAATATTTCGACATGCAGAAAAGAAAGATAATAAGGTTCATCCGTTGCAAAAACAGAAGGGGTTGGTTGGAAAATGGTGAGAGAGAAATGGGGCTCAAAGCTCGGGTTTATGCTCGCGGCAATGGGCTCGGCTGTCGGGTTAGGTAATATATGGAGATTTTCTTATGTAGCAGGTAACAACGGTGGGGGAGCTTTCCTGATCCTCTACTTAGCTTGTGTACTGTTGATTGGTGTTCCGTTACTGTTAACAGAAGTGAGTATCGGCAGAAAGGCGCAAAGTGATGTTGTCGGCTCCTTCCGGAAGCTCGCTCCAGGTACGCCTTGGTTCGTTACGGGCTTTTTCGGAATTGCCAGTGCATTTTTAATTCTTGGATTTTATGCGGTTGTTGCCGGATGGGCGATTTTTTACTTCTGGATGTACGTGAACGGATCGTACTTTACCCAGCCGGATATTGGGTATGATGGTGCGTTTGGTCAATTTATCAGCAATCCTTGGCAGCCAATTTTATGGACGGCCTTATTCATGATGATTACGATCGTGATCGTTCTTGGAGGAGTAAAGAAAGGCATTGAAGGAGCGAACAAAATTTTTATGCCGCTTCTGGCAATCATTCTGATTATTCTTGCTTTCTTCAGTCTTTCTCTGGACGGAGCCATGGAAGGAGTGAAGTTTCTCTTCCAGCCGGACTGGTCGGCATTCAGGGATCCTTCCATTTATTTCGCTGCTCTCGGACAGGCTTTCTTCTCCCTGAGCCTGGGAATGGGCGGGATGCTGACATACGGAAGCTACTTGTCTAAAGAAAATAAACTGCCGGGAGCTATTGTCGGCATTGGTTTGATGGATACCTTCTTTGCGGTCATTGCAGGGTTGGTGATCTTTCCGGCCGTATTCGCCTTTGCCATTGATCCGAGCTCCGGACCGCCTCTGGTCTTCATTACGCTTCCTAGTATTTTTGAACAAATGCCGTTTGGCGGGATGATCGGAATCATATTCTTCCTGGCTCTCATCCTTGCTTCCTTATCTTCTTCCGTGTCTATCCTGGAAGTACCGACTGCCTACTTCATGCGTGCATTCGGCTGGAGTCGCTTTGCGACGAGTATCGTGATGGGATCCATCATGTTCATCCTTGGAATTGCGGTATCCTTAGGATTTGGAATCTGGTCAGGCATCACGCCGATCGGGGATTTGAATATTCTTGACTCCATGGATTACGTAGCCTCTAATATTCTTCTTCCGCTGGGCGGCCTTTCCATGGCGCTCCTTGTCGGTTGGTATTATAGGAAAGCGGACGCTCTGGAATCAACGGATTTGACTGGATCATCCATCGGAGGTTTGTGGTATATCATTGTGAAATTCATAGCGCCGATCATCATCATCCTGATCTTCTTGTATCAGATCGGCATTATACAGTTTTGAAACAACCCCCGATGCATAATCGGGGGTTGCTCTATGTTCTTCTGCTTTAGGCGGGAAGCTATTCTTACAAATTATTGAAACCTTTCATAGATGGAAAGACAGGGATGTTACAGGCGTGTTAAACTACGACAGAGGATCTTTTTTAGAAAAAGGAGTTTGAATATATGGCCATCACGAATCAAACAGTGCTTAAGAAAATGTCGAATGAAATACAGGAAGCAATGCTTCAGTATAGGGACGAGCAAAAAGTACGCGAGCATGTCCGCTCGATCCGCCTGCTGGCCGATTTGTTATTGGAAGAGGAGCCGGTAAGAACGGAAGCACCTGTCCAGGAGCCGACGGCAGAAGAAATCCGTCGTATGATGGGGGTCGATGCACCAAGCCGTCCGGATCAACAAAAGAAAGTCGATCACGGGGAGGCGAACGGGCCCTCGATTTTTGATTTCTAAGAAGGGATGAATGGAATGAAAATCTTTTTGGTATTAGCGATTATTAATGGTTTTTTATCCGTGGCACTTGGAGCATTCGGAGCCCACGGATTGGAAGGGAAAGTTTCGGAGAAGGGCTTGGAACAGTGGGGGAAAGCAGTCGATTATCAAATGTTCCATACGATGGCATTGTTTGTTACCGCTCTGTTAATGAGCAAAATCCAGACGGGTGCGATGACAGGGGCCGGTTGGTTTTTCTTCATTGGAATTATCCTGTTCTCCGGAAGCCTCTATATTTATGCGCCGACCGGGATTAAGACATTTGCAATGATTACACCGCTCGGCGGGCTGTCATTCCTGATCGGCTGGATTCTGCTCGGGTATGCAGTCATCAAACATGTTTAAAAATAGAGAAGAGTCGTAAACAGAAAGATAATCACAGCACAGGTAAAGTGGATGATCATATTCACTTTCTGCTCGCGTGCTTTGTCAATGAGTGCTTCAAATGCGATGCTGGCGGCAAGAACATAGAACATCAAGAGGAGGATCCAGCGGTGCTCCAGCTGAAACAGTCCGACTACAATGAGCACGACGACAAGTGCCAGCGCACCAAGCTGAGCTCTCTGGTAGCTTTCATATGGGGACTTCATAGCCTCACCCTTTTCGCTTAATAGTTAAAAACTCGCTACGAATAGCGAGTTTTTTTTGATTGGTTCTGTCATCGAGGGTTGTATTGAGCGAATCCGGCGGAAGAGCCTCCGAATGGAAGGTTATAGTTTATTTCTTCATCAAAGGTGATGTAATCCAGATAAATCGTCAATAGTAAGTATCGCTTGCCTGTTTGTGGATCGCTGAGAATAATGTGATCCCGTCCAGCAGCTTCTATGATTCCTTTGAATACCTTAGCATTCCATTGATCGTTGTTCTCGAATGTCATGTAAACAGTCGCCTCTTTGCCGGCGTTCAAACGGAGAATATTCTCGATATAGGATTCTTCCGACGGCAGCATGTTCGGTGGGTTGATACTGCCTGAATATGTCCCGGGCTGGACCTGCGGAGGCTGCATTCCTCCCTGCCCCTGTTGAGGGTAATAATACATGTACGGATTCTGCCCGTAGAACGGGGCTTGACCCTGACCGTACATCGGTGCACCTTGCCCTGATTGAGGTTTATTCTGTGCCATTTAAACCACTCCTTCATGGATTTAATATACGCTTGGACAGTCAGCCCTTGTCGGTGAATAGAAGCAATGGGACTTATATCTTCCAGTGTTCCATTGACCGTACCACTGAGCAGGGCAGTCTCCTTGAGGTCGGAAGAACCATAAGGAGTTGGTTGCAGGATGGAACCGCTCCCCGCGGATGGTTCGGCGGGCCAGTCGGATATCCTTCTCCCTGGCTCTTTGGTAGAAATAACCCTTTTGGGTGGCTTCAAAGCCGCCCGGGCTCTGGTACACCATGTCCTGGATTGAATCGATATTTGTGAAGTCGATGCAGTCGCCGCGGACACGGTTGACCCCTGTATTTCCCACCATCAGCATGCCTAATTGTCCGTCCCCCTCGGCTTCAGCCCTCATTAATCTCGCCAGTAACTTAACGTCCGCTTCTGTAAAGGGAATGACGGCCATGCTGTCACCTCACTTCAAATAAGGCATGTTTGCATGTTCTTTAACACTATATGACCAGCCCTGAAAAATAATGATGACTTTTCCATGTGGGCCTGGAGAGGGGTTAGAGGTTAGTGGAGAAGGGCATAAAAAATCCGAACCCCCCTTACAAAAGGGAAGGTTCGGATATATCGTTCATTTTTCAATCAAACTTCCAAAAACTGATCAAGCGCTTCAGGCTTGAGGATGTTACCGATATAGAAGGAACCGAAATCGCCGTAACGGGAAGTCACTTCATCAAACCGCATCTGATAGACGAGTTTTTTGAATTGAAGCACGTCGTGTGCGAAGAGGGTGACGCCCCACTCCCAGTCATCAAAGCCGATGGAGCCCGTGATGATCTGACGGATTTTCCCTGCATATTGACGGCCTGTCATCCCATGTGCGTACATGAGCTTGGCGCGCTCGTCTTTTTCGAGTACGTACCAATTATCGTTGCCCTGACGGCGCTTGTCCATCGGGTAGAAGCAAATGTGGTTCCACTTAGGGAGGGTCGGTTTCAAGCGTGCTTGAATTTCAGGATCTTCTTCGTTGGTATTCCCCATATAATTGGAAAGCTCAACGACCGAAACGTAGGAATAGGCTGGTTTTGTGAATTCAGCCAGCTTCGATTTATTAAAGGCTGTTTCTATCTCATTCAATTCTTCCATTGTCGGTCGCAGGATCATCATCATAAAGTCCGCTTTTTGGCCGACGATCGTATATAAGGCGTGGCTGCCTTCTTTGTTCTGCTCGGTGCTTTCCCATTTGGTGATCAATTCCTGGAATTCGCGGGCAGCCTGTTCCCGTTCTTCGGTGGATGCGTACTTCCACGCTGTCCAGTCGATGGAACGGAAATCATGCAAGCAATACCAGCCATCCATTGTAACTACTGCTTCAGGCATGGGATCAATCGCTCCTTTATAGTAGGGTGTGTGGTGTTTACTTCCTTTCTCAATATAACATAGATGAAAGGTCCGAGATAACGAAACGGTGGATGCTCACGGAATTGTCAAGGTTGCGTATCAATAAGTGACAAATAGGGTAAAGTTATAAAATGAAATCGCTTCAAAAGGAAATTTTCTCTCGTACCACTTTCATTTAAACACAAAAGGTCTTATCATATATAACAGAATGAAAATTGGAGGGACAAACATGAGTAACCTATTTGATACTCTGAAAGCTAAAATTGACGGTAAAGGCATGAAAATCGTATTCCCTGAAGCAATGGACGAACGTATTCTTACAGCAGTAAGCCAGCTTGGTGCAGACGGCCTAGTGAAACCTGTACTAGTCGGAAATAAGGATAAAGTAGAACAGAAGGCTTCTGAAATCAATGTAAATATTGACGGAGCAGAAATTCTTGATCCTTCTGACTACCCGGAATATGATGAAATGGTTGCTAGCTTCGTCGAGCGCCGTAAAGGAAAAGCGACAGAAGAGAAAGCTCGTGAAATCCTGCAGGACGAGAATTACTTCGGAACTATGCTCGTGTACATGGGCAAAGCTCACGGCCTGGTCAGCGGTGCGGCTCATTCTACGGCAGACACTGTACGACCTGCCCTGCAGATCATCAAGACAAAACCAGGAATTAAGAAGACTTCCGGTGTGTTCGTAATGGTAAGGGAAGAAGAGAAGTATGTGTTCGCTGATTGCGCGATCAACATTACGCCGGACAGTCAGGACCTTGCAGAGATCGCCCTTGCGAGTGCTGAAACAGCGAAACTCTTCGATATCGACCCTAAGGTAGCGATGTTGAGCTTCTCTACGAAAGGATCTGCAAAATCTCCGGAAACGGAAAAAGTATCCGAAGCGCTTCAAATTGCTAAAGAGCAGAACAGTGAGTTGGTTATCGATGGGGAATTCCAATTCGACGCAGCCTTCGTTCCATCTGTAGCCGAGAAGAAAGCTCCGGATTCTCCACTGAAAGGCGAAGCGAATACGTTCGTATTCCCAAGCCTTGAAGCGGGTAACATTGGATACAAGATTGCTCAGCGTCTTGGTAACTTTGATGCAGTAGGTCCAATTCTACAAGGATTGAATCAACCAGTTAACGACCTTTCCCGTGGTTGTAATTCAGATGATGTCTACAAACTGGCAATCATTACTGCCGCTCAATCTGTATAATAGAAACAAACAAAAAAAGCCGGCCATCGTGCCGGCTTTTTTTTGTTGGAGTATTTAGCGAGGTGGCACTTTCCACTAGGAAGGAGATGTCCTCTTTGCAATGTCATCGGGGAAGTCGATGGAAACGATCCATGTGCACCTTGGCTTTGGCAATTTCGCTCTCTTGTGCTTATATGTAATTAGAAAGGAAGAGGAAGGCGGAAGGTATTCATGGACTCGAATAACGAATTAACTTATAAACAATCAGTAAGTAAAAGACACAAGGCTATGGGGATTGGACTTGGAATACTCTCTTGTTTAGGGGGTGCTTTTTTTCTTTACATAACCTTGGGGGTATCCAGAGCGAGTCACTGGTCCATCGGGCTGATTCCGCTTTACCCGGCCCTTCTGTTCCTGCTGCTAGGAGTGGGGATGTTCCGTAACAAGCAGGTAAGCTATACATCTGTCAAAAGAATTACAAAGGAAGGGTTTTATCACTATTTTCTTGTTCCGGAGCAAGAGAAGGAGACGGAACAGCTGATTCCCTATAAGAAAATGACCGCCTTATATTTGGGAAGAGTAGTGGAAATGGTGATGCGGCAGGATCGTCTGACCAAATTTTTTGCTCATCCACTTCTGGTGTTCCGCTGGGAGGAGGACGGAGTCAGTCATTACCGTGGTGTGGTACTTAAACAGAAGGAGTGGCCGACTGCTCTTCGTCACCTTCCGGCAGGGCTTCCGGTTTACAGCACACCTTATGACCTCACCCAGTATCCCGATGATACTTTGGGTGATCCCTTGGCAGATGCCGAATACTACAGGGACAGCGGAGAACGGTTTCCATATCCGTATGAACTAGGGTATGTGAAGCAGAAAGAGTTGCCCAAGTACATTCCGGATGAGGTTGGAGAAAAGAAAAAGCGCTGTACGCGTCTGCGGGAGATGATGGCGGGGCGTCTCCTGGGGGGATGGCTGGTGTTGAACTTCCTGCTCGCCGTATTATGGATGCCCTCGTGGAAAGTGGTTGATGAACTGTTCGTCGGCCCGTGGCCTGTGGTGCTTATCATCTTGACGATGATACTTGTCGGTACTGTCTATGCCCGCTTACCTCTTGGATGGAGGAACATGCTGCTTGTCGGTCGGCATATGCTGTTTGTCATCGCCGTGTACGGGGGAGGCGGGTACCTTGGCTATTTGCTGTTTTCAGAAACGCCCCGTCATCTGGACGCTGTCGTCAATCATTCCCTGCTTTCATTCTGGTCGATCCCTGCCGCGTTCCTCCTAAGTAAGTTCTTATATCTTCTTGGTGTATTGATGTATGCGGCTCTCCTTCATTCGGGTTTCTTCAAAGGAAAAACGAAACCGCGCCGTAATATCGATATGGAATGAAACCAATCTATCTATTCCATCGTAGGACAAGAAACAAGGAAAGATTTGAGGGAAGGTGGAAGACATGCAGGAAGAACTGACGTTTAAAAGCGAGATAAATCGCGCATCCAAAGCACTTATGTACATCATGGGTGGGATTTTAACTCTGTTGGGAACGGCATTATTGAGTATATCTATTTGGGTGTCGAGGCACAGTCACTGGGTTGCCGGGCTGCTCAGCATCTTCGCCGGCAGCATCTGCTTGTTGGTCGGCATAGGAATGCTTCGGGACAAACAGAAAAGGTACACATCGATAAAAAAGGTGACAAAGGAAGGCTTCTATGAGTATTTCCATCTCCCGGAACGAGAAGAAACGATCGAGAAGACCATTCCTTTTGCAGAGATTACAGCTCTATACGCAGGGAGGGCAATCAGGAATATATACAGGCAGGAAGCCCCGTCCCGCAGTATAGCTTATCCCGTACTTGTATTGAGCTGGGAAGAGGAGGGGCAGCAGCAATTCAGGGGAATGGGACTTACACCGGAAGAGTGGAAGGTTGCATGTAAGATCCTTCCTGAGGGTATTCCTGTTTATGAAACAGAATACGAGCTGACTCATTATCCGGATTATGCGCTGGGGGTTGTGTTGGACTCCGCCCGTCCCTATGGTGAAACCGAAAGAGGGCTCGCTTTTCCCCATAAACTCGGGGTAGTGAAGCATGGAGACGTTCCTGTTTTCATTCCAGAAGAAAAGAGGCAGGAGCAGCGTAAAAAAGAGGAAGCTTGGAAAAAGATCGGGGAGCGCGTATTCAACAGCTGGCTGCTGATCAGTTTCCTGCTCTCCTTGTTCTGGATGCCGTTCTGGGAGGTATCCGGCGCCGTTTTTGCAGGGCCGTGGTCGTATGGGTTCACCGTTGTCACGATGCTCATCCTGGGTGTTTTCCGATATGCCAAGACTCCGTTCGCCTTTCGCAATTTCCTCATGGTTGGACGGGACATGCTCCTTGTCCTTGCGTCATTCATGACGGGAGGGCTTCTCGGTTATCTTCTATTTTCAGAAACACCGAGATATTTGGATGCAGCGGTTAATCACGCCTTCGTAGGTTTTCTCTCTGTGCCTGTGGCTTTCCTCCTGAGCAAGTTTCTTTATTTCATCGGTATTGTCTTTTCTATGATGTTCGACTTTGCGGGTATGACCAGAAAGAAGAAATGAAAAAAAGCGTTCGAAACCTATCAAGTAAGGTTTTCGAGCGCTTTTTCATTCCGTTTGACCATTTGATCGAAGCGTTTATTGAACCATTCGATTTCCACGCCTTCGAGGGGATTGGTCGTCATGGAACCGGATAGTTCATACAGTTTGTAGAGAATTCGGTCTCTTACATCGGATACGGTAAGTTCGGTGCCGAGCAATTCGTTCAAGGATGCCATGACGGAGGGATCGATGTCTGGATAAGTGAATCTTGTTTGTTCTCCGCGTTTCCCGATGTTGTAGAATTCCTTCAGCAGGGAGGCTCTTTCCCGACCGCTTCCACTGACGTCCAAGTAAATTTGGACGGCAGAACCGTTCTTAACCCTTCGCTGGGAAATACCGGCAAACTTCTTGCCGTCAATACTCAAGTCGTACGTACCCGGGCAGTAGGACCGGGTAATTTCATAGGCTTCAATGCGGTCGGTTAAATCCGCAAACAAGAATTGAATGAAGGAAACCATTGCTTCATATCCTTCGTGAATGTTGACCTCTTTGGAATCAGGGAAGATGAGGGAAAGGTTCAAAACCCCGGCATCCAGGACCACAGCCAGACCGCCCGAATTACGGACGATCACTTTATAGCCGTTCTCTTTCAAATAGGCGATTCCTTCCTCGATGTAAGGAAGCCTGGCATCAGGGATTCCCAGTACGACCGTGTCGTGATGGACCCACAGCCGTGCGGCGGTCGGACTCCTCCGTTCACCGACAGAAATGGACAGTGCGTCATCGGTTGCGAAAGACTGAAGGGCCGAAAAGGTGGGACCGAGATTGCTTTGGTCAATAAAGCGATATGCTTTTGTTTTTAATAATGGATGGATGTTAGTCATTGTAGTTCCGTACTCCTTTTTTGCATTCTGTTCTATTATAGCAAAAGATGAGTGTTGCATGAATCAGCTGGGAAAGGTAAAATCTGCGGAGGATGAAAAAATAATATTGGAATTTAATGTATGTATTCAGGTTTTTTTGTCGGATTTTAAGGTATATAATAGAGGAAAATGTCGTTTAGAAAGGACAAGCAGATGGCCTATCGTGATGAGAAACTAAGCGAAGAAAAAGTGTTCAAAGATCCTGTCCACCGTTATGTCCACGTACGGGACAGGGTGGTTTGGGATTTGATCGGAACCGCCGAATTTCAAAGACTGCGGCGTATCAAGCAGCTTGGGACGTCGTATTTAACGTTCCACGGAGCAGAGCACAGCCGCTTCAATCATTCGCTCGGAGTCTATGAAATTGTAAGGAGAATTATAGATAACTTCAAAGATCGGCCGAACTGGGACGACCAGGAACGGCTTCTCTGTCTTTGTGCTGCGCTGCTTCATGACCTCGGACACGGCCCCTTCTCCCATTCGTTCGAGAAAGTCTTCAAGCTCGATCATGAGGCATTCACCCAGGCAATTCTTCTTGGTGATACAGAAGTAAACGAGGTCCTCAGCCGTGTAGAAAAAGGGTTCCCGAAAAAAGTTGCGGATGTCATTAACAAAACATATAAGAATAAGCTGGTCGTCAGCTTGATTTCGAGTCAGATCGATGCCGATCGTATGGATTATCTGCAGCGTGACGCTTACTTCACAGGCGTCAGCTACGGCCACTTCGACATGGAACGGATCTTAAGGGTCATGCGTCCGATGGAAGATCAGGTCGTTGTGAAGGAAAGCGGTATGCATGCTGTCGAAGACTATATTATGAGCAGATACCAAATGTACTGGCAGGTATATTTCCATCCGGTGACGAGGAGTGCGGAAGTCATCTTATCGAAAATCCTTCACAGAGCGAAAGAGCTTTACGAGAGTGACTATACCTTCCGGCTGTCCCCAGTCCATTTCCTTTCATTTTTTGCAGGGAAACCGACATTAGCAGAGTACTTGGCTCTGGATGAACCTGTGACACTTTTCTATTTTCAGACGTGGATGGAAGAGGAGGACCCGGTCCTTCGTGATCTGTGCCAGCGGTTCGTCAACCGCAGACTCTTCAAGTATGTCGAGTTCAACCCTAATTCCCAGATGAACGAATGGATGGAGCTGTATAAGCTGTTCCAGAAGGCGGGACTGAATCCTGACTATTATTTGGTTGTAGATTCGAGCTCGGACCTTCCTTATGACTTCTATCGTCCAGGAGAAGAAGGGGAACGTCTGCCTATTCATCTCCTGCAGCCGAACGATGAATTGAAGGAGCTTTCCCGTCTGTCGGATATTGTGGAGTCTATTTCAGGGAAGAAGCGGACCGACCATAAGCTTTATTTCCCGATGGATCTACTGCGTGATATGTCGAATCGAAGTAAGACGAAGAAGCGGATTATGGAAATTTTGTATGGATAAGGAGTGAGCTTCCATGTTGGAAAACCATGCGAAGTTGATGCAGTTCTTTTCTAGTACCGATGAAATCGTCGGAAGGAAGAAGCTGCAGAAGATGATCTATATTTTGAAGAAATGTGACATTCCTTTCGAAGAGCGGTACCAGTTCCATTTTTACGGACCGTATTCGGAAGAGTTGACGCTGCGTGTAGAAGAGATGTGCAATCTGGGATTTATCAGGGAAACGAGGGAAGAGAAAAAGAATTACTATCAATACCGCTATCAATTGACGGACAGCGGCAGGCAATTCCTCACCCACTATGAAATGAACCTGCCGCCGCTTCACGCACAGATTGCAGAAATGAACGGACGGAGCTCCCGGTTTTTAGAGCTGGTTTCGACGATGCTTTTCTTTGAAGATCTACCGAAGGATGAAATAGCGGAGAAGGTGTTCACAGTAAAAAGCGCTCAAAAGTATACGGAAGAAGATATAGCTGACGCTTGGAAATTTATTGAAAAATTGCGTGCTATTCATTAAACTGGGACTATAGGATCCGGTTGATTATCCTGATTTTTTTCCGACAGCGGAAAGGTGTACCACGTGAGTATGCCTTTTCTTTTTTTATCTATATGTCTGATTATTTAGAAAAAAGGTGGGATTGAGTTGTGAAATTAGTGAAGTTCATTGGTTATTATGTGCTGGGGCTGATCGGGATTGTATTGATCAGCGCGTCGCCGGCGCTGTTTTATGAGGGGGCTTTCTTTGATTTGCGCAGCTACGGTCTGCAGTTGCGGGATCTTATTATGAGTCTTGGTCATCCAACTGAATGGACATATTGGTTCAAAGGTCAGCAGGTGCCGATGCTTGATTATATATGGGAGCCGTATCGTTATTCCATGCTTCTCTTCTTTGGAGGCATTCTGCTTGGTGTCGCCCTTGCTTTTTTCGGTGCGTTCTTTACCTTATTCCTGCCGAAATGGATCCGGACCGTAGTCGATCGTATCGTCGGCCTTCTGGAGGCTGTCCCGGATCTTCTGCTCGCTTTTTCTTTACAGCTCTTCATCGTTTGGTTCTTCAAACAGACCGGATGGCTGATAGCCCCGTTCACTTCGCTTGGAGAGGATAAGATTTATCTGCTTCCGATCATCGCCATTGCGGTGCTTCCGATGGTCATGATGTACAGGATTCTTCTGCTGTTAATGGAGGAAGAGATGGCAAAGCCTTATGTGCAGCTGGCGCTGGGGAAGGGATTGACGAAATGGAACATCCTTTCCGTTCATGTGGTGCGAAACATCGTTTCCAGCGCCTTTTCCCATTCAAAAATCATCGTCTGGGGAGCGCTTTCCAGTCTATTGATCATTGAATACATATTTAACATCAACGGAATCACAACGGTGTTCATAGACGATTTCCGGCCTATTGTTTCTGCTTTTGTCCTTTTTCTTTTGTTCACTCCATTTTATTTACTGTATCAGGGAACGGAGTCTTTCCTGATCAAGGATGGACGGCGCTTGGAAGAAGAGAATTTGCACATGAATTCCTTTATGGGCACAGGAAAACGTACGGGAGGAGTGCGGTTCTCCTTCATCTGGAGAGAAATACTCGCCCACTTTAGGAATGTCAAATTCCTGACCGGCTTCCTGATCATCGTCTCGACGGTTATCGTAAGCATCTTCTATACAATGACTGCCGATCCCCTCGTCGATCAGTACTTTCAAATATACGATGAGAATGATCGACTGGTGAGCGGTGCGCCCCATACACCGGAGTACGTTTTTCTTGGGACGGACGTCCTTGGATTCAGCGTATTTGATCAATTGCTTGTCGGGGCGAAATACACGATCCTTTTTGCATTGGCTATCGCTTTCCTGCGCATCTTTATCGGCTTTATTCTGGCAGTCCCGTATACGTTCTTTCTGCCGTCGAAATGGCAGCAGGGTATCGAGAAGCTGGTGGACGGCATGCACTTCCTGCCGATGACGGTCATCGCCTACCTGCTTCTCCGGCCGGTGTTATGGATGCCGGAGGGAGGGTTTGTGACGACGGAAACCGAGCGGATCCTGTACCAGGCTCTGATCCTTACTCTGCTGGCTGCTCCGCTTGTCGTAACGCTGTTCGGAAAGGAAATGAAAGGGATCATGAAAGAAGAGTTTGTTGTCAGTACCAAAGTACTTGGAGGCAGTTCCGTCCATCTTCTATGGAAGCATCTGCTTCCACATATGAGTGCAAGGATAGGGGTTGTTTTCGGGCAGCAATTCATTCAAACGCTGCTGATTTTCATTCACCTCGGCGTATTTAATATTTACTTCGGCGGCACAAAAGTTACGTACGAACCATATCAGAACGATCCACCGCTGAGTACGACCTACGAATGGTCAGGGTTAATCGGTTCTGCGAAGAATTCTCTCATGACCGGCCGGTGGTGGCTGATCATTCCCGCTCTTCTTTGTTTTGTCGTTATTATCGCCTCTATGCAGCTTATCATCCAGGGAATCAAAGATGTCCAGCAGCGGAGGGTAGGGGTGCCGGTGGAAGGACTGCACCTGCTCCGTGCCCGACGATCTAAGAAAGAGAAAAGACAACCCCGATATAAAGATCCTGCTACGGAGGACTTCACTTTTATGAAGCGGGCGTCCGGCGAGGGCTGGAGGCGAGATGAATCATAGGAGACTTAAACAAGCGTTTGATTAATGGGGTGTTCGACGCTTCCTTGACAATAATCCTGCTGTTGTATGTTAAAATGGGACAAAATAGCTGGTGTACACAATGAGGAGGAGCGTTTAAAGCATGAGAGAATTCGATCAGTTCAAAAACAACAAAGACTCGGAAGATAAGAAAAAGAATCAGTTTACCATCATTAAGGACGACTCCACGGACGGCCACGGCGGTTACGGTGTCGGTTCCATAAGCCTGGAGAACATGACGCCTGTCATCGTCGATCCGAATGAAGAAGAGGCCTACGTCGATATGGGAGCTCTTCATGCGAGAAGTAAAGTCGAGAAGCGGATCAAGTTCATTACGGACAGAGAAGTCGTGAAGAACGGTCTGCTGTATTGGATTGCCTGGGTCACGGTGGAGTTTAAAGAAGGCAAACCTTGTTATTATGGAGTGGCAGCGAGCGAAATCGTCGTCGACCGTTCCATCAAGCGCGGCTACAAACTGATGCCTGAGCACGTGAATCATATGGATAAGTCATTGAAAGGGAAGTATGTCGTTGATCACATGGATGAAAAGTCCAAGAAAATTCTCGGTGACTACTTACGGGATTTCAAGCCGGAATTGTGGGAAAATACGACGTCTTCTTTAAAGGAATCGCTAGGAGTAGAATGAAATGTTCCGCTCCCGCATCTGCGGGGGTGGATTTTTTATGTGTCATTCCCTTGAAAACCCAGTATACCTTTTGCTTTTTTGTGTTAAAATGAGAACAAACGTTCGTTTTGGAGGAGAGAGCGAAATGGATAATCGAAATCGTGACCGTGGGACGATCAAGTGGACGTCCTTAATGCTGCCGGAGCATGTAGAAATGATTAAAAACCTGTGGAAAGAGGATGAACGGGTGGAGAAAGGAATCATCGATGAGCAGAAGGCGGCGGAAGTCGATTTTCTGCTGCAGCGGGCATGGAAAGATGATCTTACTGTAAAAGCCAGAGTGCATAACGGTTTTGATTACGAGGATGTCATACTGAAGCTGAAGCAGTTGAACAAAACGGAGCGGCGGGTGAACGCAATAAACTGGAAAACGAAAGAGCCCTACAGCTTCCGTTTAGATGATCTTGCGGATCTGGCTATTTTATAGCAGATAAAGAAAACCCGGACGTCCGTTTATCGGATCGCCCGGGTTTATTTTTAGGAGAATATTGAAATTAGAAGAACCAGTCGACCACATCTTTGAACCAAGGGTCATTCTTGAATTCCTCCTCTACATCCTTGCTGTCATCTCCGCCGCAGACTTCATCAGGAATTGCGGATTTCTCCATATACACAAGCCGCTCCTTAGGACAGTTCGGTCCGGAGAGGGCCCCGGTGTCAGGGTCGATATAGACGCCTTTCAAGCCTGGCGGTGGAATGAAAGAAGCTTCAGGAAGCGGCTCGTGGACAGCCTCCATCGTATCTGCCCAGATGTTCTTGGCATAGCGATGGTCGTTAAAGTCTTCGAGTACTTTGCCGCCTTCATCATACCCGATCCACACGGCGGACAAATACTGAGGACTGAAGCCGACCATCCAGCTGTCGGTATCCGTTGTTCCTGATTTGCCGCCATACATACGTGTCAGTTTGCCGTTGATTGGTGAACCGGTGACGTCTGCGTAGTTGGCGTTAAGCCCGAGTCAAACATGCCTGTCATCATATGCGTCACGGCGAATGCCGTTTTCTTATCAATGGCTTTACCCTTATCGTAAACCGGTTCATATTCATACAAGACGCTCCCGTGCTGATCGGTGATTTTGCTCACCGTATGCCCGGAGATCGATTCTGTTCCCTGCACGAGCTTGCCGTAGGCGGTTACCATATCCAAAAGGGATACAGAGGAGTAGCCGAGGGCAAGGGAAGGGTTCGGTTTGAATTGCTTATCGATACCGAAATCCTGCAGCGTCCGGACAAGCTTCTCCGGTCCGATGTCCATATGGGTAGAGACGGCATAGATGTTATCGGATATGGCGAGAGCCTGAGCCATCGTAATCGGTTTATCGGCAAACTTTCCGTTGAAGTTCGTCGGAGCATACGGTTCACTTTTTCCGGACACTTCAAACTCTGTCGGTTTGCTTTCTATCATGGTGACTGGAGAGTAGCCTTCCTGCAGCGCTGCGTAATAGAGGAATGGTTTGATCGTGGATCCAACCGGTCGTTCCGCCTGGGTGGCACGATTATAAGGGCTCTCTTCGTAATCTTTCCCGCCGATCATGGCTGTGATGGCTCCGGTCTGATCATCCATGACCGCAGCAGCGACCTGTATCTCTTCCTCCGCGGGTATATTTTTCTTCACCTTTTCTTCGAGGATATTCTGGTGGTCTTCCTTCAACGTCGTATGGATATGGAAGCCTCCGCTTTCAATTTCTTCCCTGCTTACGTCAAGGATGCCGGCTGCTTCTGTCACGACCTGGTCCTGAAAATAAGGAGCAATTTCCTTCTCCTCGGATTTGTCGGGATCTGCATACGTAATGCTTGCGGTTACGGCCGCCTCTTTCTCAGATGGCGTGATGTAGCCGTTATTCTCCATTTCCGTCAATATAAGCTCCTGACGTTCTTCCGCATTTTCTTCATTATCTAATGGAGAATAATAGCTCGGTCCCTTAGGTATTCCGGCAAGCATACTGGCTTCTTTCAAAGAGAGCTCTTCCGCATTTTTATCAAAGTAATACCTGCTTGCTGCTTCTACTCCATAGGCACCGTGTCCGTAGTAAATCGTATTTAGGTAGCCTTCCAGAATTTCATCTTTATTGTAGAAGATTTCGAGACGTAGGGCATACATTGCTTCATGGAGCTTCCTCGTCCATGTCTTGTCATGGGAAAGGTACAGGTTCCTGGCGTATTGCTGTGTGATCGTACTGGCTCCTTCCGCCATCCTCATCTGCTTCAAATCTGTGAGAGCCGCGCCTGCGATTCGCTTGAAATCGAAGCCGAAATGGTTATAAAAGCGTCTGTCCTCAATGGCAAGGGTGGCATCTTTCAAGGACTCCGGCATGTCATCGATGTCGATCCAGTAGCGTTCTTCGGCTCCTTGATCCTCGCCGATAATTTCTCCGTCCGATCCATAGAAGACCGTATTTTGTTCAGTCGTCAAGGAAGGAGGCCCTTGGATGACGGCTGCAATCAATACACCGATTGTGAGGACAACTCCGGCAATCAAACCGAACAAAGCCAGCTTGAACCCTCGCTTCCCCCATTTATACGTACGTTTAAATAATGAGCGCATCTTTTTATACTCCCAACTGTTAAGAATGTATAAAGACTGCTATTATTATGTGAGAATACGTAGTAAAATAAACTTCTTGTGAAAGTTTATATACAATGGAACTACTTATAGATGAAAAAGGAGAATGAAACATGGGTACATGGTTTACCGAGAAACAAACCGAGAATTTCGGTATTACAGCGAAAGTCAATCGTTCGCTTCATAAGGAAAAGACAGATTTTCAAGAGTTGGAAATGCTGGAAACGGAAGAATGGGGGAACATGCTCGTTCTTGATGACATGGTCATGACGACAGAGAAAGATGAATTCGTCTATCACGAAATGGTTGCCCATGTACCGTTGTTTACTCATCCAAATCCGAAGAACGTCCTTGTTGTCGGCGGCGGAGACGGCGGTGTGATTCGTGAGGTCTTAAAGCATGAAGGGGTGGAGAAGGCGACGCTTGTCGAAATCGACGGCAAAGTCATCGAATACTCCAAGAAATATCTTCCATCCATTGCCGGAGCGCTGGATGATCCGCGTGTGGAAGTCAAAGTAGATGACGGCTTCATGCATATTGCGACAAGTGAGCAGGAGTATGATGTGATCATGGTCGACTCCACCGAGCCGGTGGGCCCTGCTGTGAACTTGTTCTCTAAAGGGTTCTATGAAGGGATTGCCAAAGCGTTGAAAGAAGATGGAATCTTTGTTGCGCAGACGGATAATCCATGGTTCAAAGCAGATTTAATCCGTCAGGTGTACGGCGATGTGAAAGAGACGTTCCCGATCACGAAAGTGTACACGGCGAATATTCCGACGTATCCGAGCGGTCTTTGGACATTCACGATGGGAAGTAAAGTGTACGATCCACTTCAAGTGAAAGAGGAGCGGTTCACGTCTATTGATACGAAGTACTATACAGAAGAGATTCATAAAGCGAGTTTCGCTCTTCCGAAATTCGTAAAAGATTTGACGGAGGAGTGACAGGCCATGATTTTTGATGAGTCGTATTCCGGCAAAGTGTTCATTATGAGCAGAGCGACAGAAGAAGAGGCGGATGCTGTCATCTACGGCATGCCGATGGATTGGACGGTGAGCTTCCGTCCCGGATCCCGTTTCGGTCCCAACCGGATTCGTGAAGCTTCGATCGGGTTGGAAGAGTACAGTCCTTATCTAGACAAGCATTTGGAAGAAGTACGTTACCATGATAAAGGGGATATGCTGCTTCCATTCGGGAACCCTGCCCGGAGTCTTGATATTATCGAAGGTTTTATGGATGACTTATTGGAGAGAGGGAAGTATCCACTTGGACTTGGCGGAGAACATTTGGTTACATGGCCTGTGATAAAGGCAATGTATAAGAAGTACCCCGATCTTGCCGTCATTCACATCGATGCCCATGCGGATCTGCGGGAAGAGTACGAAGGAGAGACGCTTTCCCACTCCACACCGATCAGGAAGACGTGCGGACTTATCGGTCCTGAGAACGTGTACTCGTTCGGAATCCGTTCCGGCATGAGGGAAGAATTTCAGTATGCCGAAGAGTCCGGGATGCATATGTCGAAATTCGAAGTGCTTGAGCCGTTGAAGGAAGTGCTTCCAACCTTGGCAGGACGTCCGGTCTATGTAACGATCGACATCGACGTGCTTGACCCCGCTTTTGCACCGGGCACAGGTACGGCGGAAGCCGGCGGTATTTCCTCGAAAGAGCTGCTTGCCAGCATCCATGCGATGGCAGCGAGTGACATGAATATCGTCGGTTCGGATCTCGTTGAAGTAGCTCCTGTCTATGACCCGACAGAGATGACACCGATCGTCGCGAGTAAATTCGTCCGTGAAATGCTTTTAGGGTTCGTGAAATAAATGATAGAATAGAACAAGCCACTGTGAGCGGATCATAGTGGTTTTTCTATTTGATTTTTATACAAAGGAGCGGCTTTGTTTTGAATAAAAAAAGAAGAATTATCATGATCATCTATGCGGTCGTGATGGTCGGGCTTTTACTCGTCACGTTTGTCGGCGAATGGAATCCGTCCAACTACAGCTATACCTGGAATGAAGGGACGTTGACAATAGAGCAAGGTCTTACGAAGGATAAGGTAGCGGGCCTGGACGTGGAAGAGCAGATCGATGATGTCCTGAAGTTCACACTGGCTGTTTCGGAAGAGCAGTCCCAATGGAATGTGGATTTGCTTGCTGTCGGTATTCTGCTTCCTTTTCTGCTGCTTGTTTTCGTTCCTGATCAGCGCCCATTCCAAAAATATCTCTCCAAAGGATGGTATCGCACCCTCGTTTTGGCTATCCTTATCTTATATGGGGCTTATACGATACCAGGACATATCGTGCAGATCGGCGAGATAAAGGAAATGGTGCGGCTGCTTGCGGGCTGAGGGGCGGCTTGCGTTTTTTTATATGAATTCTTATAATAAATAAGTTATATCTTGTACGTAAATCAGAGGAACGAAGGTGGAGGGGAATATGCCAAGTAACGCTAGGGACGTCCAGGTGCAGCTCGTCACGGAAATAAGGGATGGAGATCGTGTGGAGAAGATGGAAATCCAAGAGTCCGGACAATTTCTCACGCGCGGCGATACTCAAGTGCTCACCTTTATCGAGCATCAGGAGGAAGGCGATCCGGTCCGCACGATGGTGACGGTCAAGCCGGGTCATGTCAGCATTAAGCGGAGCGGAGGCGTGGAGATGCGCCAGGTATTCATAGAATCCGCGGAAACAGAAAACCTGTATCATCACACCTATGGTGATTTCCATATGAAGACATATACAAAGGAATTGGATTTTCGTTCCCCGGCGGAAACCGTTCCAGGACGACTGTTTTTGAATTATACGATGACGTTAAATCACGAAGTGACTCAAGCCCACCGCTTGACGTTGACGTTTGAGGAGGAGAGCGAAACATGAATATCGTTGAACAAATGGAACTGAAATTGAAAGAAGAAATCAGCCGCGCCGTCGTGGCTGCCGGGTTGGCTGCAGAGGAAGAGCTCCCGGAAGTTGTTCTGGAGCAGCCAAAGGACAAAGCCCACGGAGACTATGCGACGAACATGGCGATGCAGCTGGCACGGATCGCCAAAAAGAACCCCCGCGCCATCGCTGCAGAGCTGGTTGAAGCATTCGATCATTCGAAAGCTTCTATCGAGAAGATTGAAATTGCCGGCCCCGGGTTCATCAATTTCTATATGAACAATCAGTATCTGACGGAGCTTGTCCCGACCATTCTTGAGGCAGGTGATGCCTATGGCCGTACAGACAGCGGCAATGGCCATAAGATACAAGTCGAGTTCGTATCTGCCAACCCGACGGGTACGCTTCACCTCGGCCACGCTCGCGGAGCAGCTGTCGGCGATTCGCTCTGTAACGTCCTGGATGCAGCAGGATATGACGTTTCCCGTGAATATTATATCAACGATGCAGGAAATCAGATGGCTAATCTGGCGTATTCCGTTGAAGCGCGTTATATGCAGGCCCTTGGTAAAGAGTGGGCAATGCCGGAAGATGGTTATCACGGTCAGGATATTATCGGTCTTGGTAATAAGCTTGTAGAAGAAGACGGAGAGAAATGGGTGGACGTCGAGGATGCAGAACGTCTTCAATATTTCCGTGAGTACGGATTGAAGTTCCTTCTGAACAATATCAAGACAGACCTCGAAGAATTCCGCGTTCCGTTCGACGAGTGGTTCTCGGAAACATCCTTGTACCAGGGAGATCAGATCACAGATGCTCTTCAGGTGTTGAAAGACCAGGGGTATGTCTACGAGAAAGAAGATGCTACATGGTTTGAGACGACACGCTTTGATGACGACAAAGACCGCGTACTCATTAAAAATGACGGCTCCTACACGTATCTGACACCGGATATTGCTTATCATAAAAATAAACTGGACCGAGGCTTTGATACGCTGATCAATATTTGGGGAGCGGATCACCACGGCTATATTCCACGTATGAAAGCGGCTATTCAAGCGCTTGGTTACGATAAAGACACACTGGAAGTGGAAATCATTCAAATGGTCAACCTGTTCCAGGATGGAGAGAAAGTGAAAATGAGTAAGCGGACTGGAAAAGCTGTCACGCTTCGTGAGCTGATGGAAGAAGTGGGAATTGACGCTATGCGCTATTTCTTCTCCATGCGTTCCAGCGATTCTCACTTGGACTTCGATATGGACCTTGCACGTTCAGAATCCAACGAGAACCCTGTCTATTATGTGCAGTATGCGCATGCCCGCATTTGTACGATGTTGAAACAAGCAGAAGAGAAAGGGTTGAAGGCAGACTCCTTCGATGGAAGTCATCTGGCTTCCGAGAAAGAAGAGGACCTGCTGAAACGACTTGGTGAATTCCCACAGGTGGTTGCTGACGCCGCTGACAAACGGATACCTCACCGTATTACCCAGTACACGTTTGATCTCGCTTCCAATCTCCACAGCTTCTACAACGCTGTCAAAGTTCTGGATGAAGACAATAAAGAAGCGACTGCTGCACGTATTGCCTTGATGCAGGCAGTACGTACGACCCTGCGTAATGCTCTGAACTTGATCGGTGTGTCTGCTCCGGAGCAGATGTAAACACATCGAATGAATGAAAAAACCGGACGATCCCTCTCATTCTGTAAACAGAATGAGGCGGGGGCGTCCGGTTTTTTTGACATCTTTTTATATCCTTACTGATAGGATGTAAAAGAATGCATGAGCTCGCAGACGGACGTGAAAGCTAAAGGCAGAAACGTCTCTTGTGGAGAAAGGCTGTGGAAATGTGAAAGAAATCATCTTCGCTTTAGTAACAGGGCTGGTGGTCGGTATCGTCTTCGCTCTTTGCAAGCTGCCGATTCCGGCACCTCCGGCATTTGCCGGGGTATCTGGAATCATCGGCATTTATTTGGGGTTTAAAATAGTCGGATGGGTTGGTCCTTTCTTTTCTTCCTTAATGAAATAATTCTACAGAAGAGGTCGCAGGAGAACTGCGATCTTTTCATTTATTCTGGTCTTCCAAGAACGATGCTTTAACCAGTGGTCGTCAAAAGGAATCGAATCTTCCATATCCTTAAAAAAGGAATCGCGGACCGTTTGGATAAACACTGGATCGTACAAGATCGTGTTCACCTCTTTATTCAGGAACAAGCTTCTTCGGTCAAAATTAGCCGTCCCGATGTCGACGATCTTTTTGTCAATGATCGTCATTTTTGGATGATAGAATCCGGCGTCGTAGAAATGAACATGTGCGCCCAGTCGGTACAGCCTTTCCAGATAAGGTATGCCGGCTTCTTTGACGAAAGGGTGATCTGATTTCAGCGGTACCATGACGTGGAGAGTGATGCCAAGCTTTAAGCCCTTTTCCAGTTCGGTCATCAAGCGCTCGGTAGGAACGAAATAAGGGGAACCGAGCAGAATTTCTTCTTCGGCAGAACGGAAGAGTTCCATGAATGCGTCTTCCAGTTCCACCCCGTCTGTAGGAAAGAGAGTGATCCCACGTTCTTTCTTCCTGCCGGGTGCATTAGGAAGTGGAACCTTGTTTCCTTTCGATATCTGCCAATCGTCTTCAAATATATCGTGGAGTCCTTGGACGATTTCACCGGTTAACCGAAGATGGTAATCCCGCCAATTTCCGAATTTCGGATTTTCACCAATATAATTCCTGCCAATGTTAAAACCGCCGACATAGCCGATTTTTCCATCAATAACGGTGATTTTTCTGTGGTTCCTTCGGTTCATTTTGTAGAATAAGAAAGGAAAACCGGGAGTTTCGGCGAATTGAAAAATGACTCCATTATTTGTAAGTTCCTTCTGGATGTGTTTATTCATTTTGAAACCGGCGAGGCGGTCGACAAGCAGACGGACGGGAACACCTTGTTCCGCTTTCTCCTTGAGGACAGTAAGAAAGTTATCACTGATGTAGTCGGTTTCTATGGAAAAGAACTGGACATCCACTTGTTTATCAGCATCTCGAATCGATTGAAAAAGGTCCTCGTAGAGGGAAGATCCGTTCGTGTATAATCGGGCATCTCCTGTTCCTTCAAAGAACGGCAGTCTACGGGCGTGTTTAAGGTGAGAGGCACGTCCGAATTTGAAATCGAGAATCAGTAATAAGGCGAAGATGGAAAGGCATAAAATGATATAGAAGACGACCACGAACATTCCTCCTGCAGATCGATTTTCCTAATAGTTTCCCCAGTTCCTTACATTTCAACAGGAAATAGCGAAAATATATTGACTGAATGCTCATTCATAATTTATAGTTGATGTATAAGAGTCAGAAAATTCAACATTCCGGGTGCTGCGGGAATTGCCCGGTGATAAAGAAAAAGGGGGAGAGTTCATGAATCCGTTATTAGTGGCAAACTGGGTCTTGTTCCTTGCTGTCACGGTGTATGGTCTCTACTTGTTCACACGCGTTATCAGGACAAGGGTTGCATACATCCGTTTAGGGAAGAAATTTGAGTATGATAACAAACTGAAAGAACGTTTAAAAAAGATTTGGATTTATGTGTTCGGCCAGAAAAAGCTGTTGAAAGATAAGAAATCAGGAATCATTCATGTCATGATGTTTTATGGTTTCCTTCTTGTCCAATTCGGGGCCATCGATTTTATTTGGAAAGGGTTGGCACCGGACAGTCACCTGCCGTTAGGACCGTTCTATCCAGGGTTCACCTTCTTCCAGGAAATTGTAACACTGACCATTCTGGTAGCCGTTATTTGGGCTTTCTATCGTCGATATATCGAGAAACTTGTCCGCTTAAAGCGCGGATTTAAAGCGGGACTAGTATTGATTTTTATCGGAACTCTGATGGTCACCGTACTTGTAGGGAATGGAATGGGGCTTATATGGCACGGTCATGAAGGAGCGTGGACAGAACCTGTTGCGTCCGCTATTGCAAGCGCTTTCTCGTGGATGCCGCCAGCAGCCGCTGCGACTGTGTTTTTTGTCATGTGGTGGATCCATCTGCTTATCCTGCTCACATTTATGGTTTATGTTCCACAATCCAAACATGCACACTTAATCGCCGCACCGGTCAACGTTTATTTAAGCAGAGAAGAACCGCCTGGGAAGCTGAAGACGATCAATTTTGAAATCGATGAAGATGCCGCGGAGGAAGATGTTTCATTCGGTGTCGGTAAAATTGAGGATTTCAATCAGCTGCAGATGATCGATTTCTATGCTTGTGTCGAATGTGGCCGCTGTACGAATGTCTGCCCGGCTGCCGGCTCAGGAAAAATGCTCTCTCCGATGGATCTTATCATCAAGTTGAGAGACCACCTGACTGAAAAAGGTGCTGCCGTTACAGGAAAGTCACCATGGGTCCCAGCCTACGCGTTCTCCGGCACGGAAGGGAATACACTTGCCCAGATGTCGAGGTCGAGTGGGTCCGATGAAGCAGCGGCAACACTGGATGCTGTCCAAAGCAAAAGCTTGATCGGTGATGTCATCACCGAAGAAGAACTTTGGGCATGCACTACCTGCCGTAACTGTGAAGATGCGTGCCCGGTAATGAACGAGCACGTGGATAAGATTATCGACCTTCGCAGATACCTCGTTTTAACGGAAGGGAAGATGGATGCAGACGGACAAAGAGCGATGATGAACATCGAGCGTCAAGGTAATCCATGGGGGCTTTCTAAGAAGGAACGGGAAGACTGGCGCAGCCTTGATGAAGACGCCACTATCCCAACAGTTAAAGAGTTGAAGAAAGCGGGAGAAACCTTCGAGTATCTTTTCTGGGTAAGCTCGATGGGATCCTATGACAGCCGCAGCCAGAAGATCGCTATCGCTTTTGCGAAACTGATGAACGCAGCGGGCGTCAAATTCGCTATTCTTGGTAACAAAGAGCAGAATTCCGGTGATACAGCGCGACGGATGGGGAATGAATTCCTCTTCCAGGAGCTCGCGGAGAAGAACATGAAAGAATTTGAAAAGCACGAAGTAAAGAAAATCATTACTATTGATCCACACGCATACAACATCTTTAAGAATGAGTATCCGGATTTCGGGTTGGAAGCGGAAGTCTACCACCATACAGAAATGCTGGCGGAATGGCTGAAGGATGGCAAGTTAAAACCGGAGGGTGTCGTTAACGAACGGATCACCTATCATGACAGCTGTTATCTTGGGCGTTACAACGAAGTGTACGAACCACCGCGCGAAGTGCTAGAAATGATTCCCGGTGTTGAAGTGGTGGAAATGAAACGCAATCGCTCCAATGGAATGTGCTGTGGTGCCGGTGGCGGAATGATGTGGATGGAAGAGAAATCAGGAAATCGTGTCAACGTGGCAAGAACGGAACAGGCTCTTGCTGTTGAACCGACGATGATTTCAAGCGGGTGCCCATTCTGTCTGACGATGCTGTCTGATGGGACGAAAGCGAAGGAAGTAGAAGAACAGGTAAGTACGATGGATATTGCGGAAATACTTGCAAAATCCATGTTTGAAAGTAAGGAAGAACAGTCCGCTTGATTAAACGTTTGACCAACAGGAAAAAGATCTAAATAATTCGAAAATTGTGGAAAGTGTACAGAATTTTTTGTACACTTTCCTTATGGAGATACATCGAGCGAGCGTTCAATCACTAATTTTGAAAGCGTTATCAAAAATGAGGAGGAACGATCTATGACAAAAACAGTAATCGTAGCAGGTGCCCGTACCCCTTTCGCTAAACTTGGTGGAGGTCTTTCATCTCTTACTGCATCGGAGCTTGGAGGGACGGCGATCAAAGCGGCTTTGAGCAGAGCGGAGATAGATGCAGAGGATGTTCAGGAAGTCATCATGGGGTCCGTCCTTCAAGGTGGGCAGGGCCAGCTGCCATCCCGACAGGCGGCTCGAAATGCCGGCATTCCATGGGATGTAAAGACGGAAACGATAAACAAAGTGTGCGCCTCTGGTATGAGAAGTGTTACGATGGCAGATCAATTCATCCGGTTGGGAGAAGAAGAAATTATCGTTGCCGGGGGAATGGAAAGCATGAGCAACGCTCCGTATATTATGTCCAAAGCCAGGTGGGGGCTTCGGATGGGAGACAGTACAGTGAAAGATATGATGATCCATGACGGACTTACTTGTTCGTTTGAAAACGTCCATATGGGCACTTACGGGAACAGGACGGCGGAACAATTCGATCTCTCCAGAGAGGCGCAGGATGAATGGGCTTATCGCAGCCACCAACGAGCAGTGAAAGCGATCGAATCCGGAGTGCTTGGAGAAGAGATTGCGGCTGTCGAAGTACCACAGCGCAAAGGTAATCCTGTTATTGTCGACCGTGATGAGGCTCCCCGAAAAGATACTTCTGTCACGGCTCTTGCCAAGCTGCGTCCTGTATTCGATCAAACGGGTTCCATAACAGCCGGGAATGCACCAGGCGTCAATGATGGAGCCTGTGCAATGGTCCTGATGTCAGAAGGGAAAGCGTCTGAACTAGGGAAGACGCCGCTTGCTGCAATCATTGCACATGATGAAATAGCCGTTGAGGCGCAGGACTTCCCACAGACGCCGGGGCTTGTCATCAATAAATTGTTGAAGAAAGCAGGGAAGTCGATGGATCAAATTGATCTATTCGAAGTGAACGAAGCGTTCGCGGCTGTAGCGCTAGCGAGTGGAGAAATCGCTGGGCTTGATCCTGAGAAAGTCAACGTTAATGGGGGAGCGATTGCACTAGGGCATCCGATTGGGGCAAGCGGAGCACGGATTATTCTTACCTTGGCTCTTGAACTGAAACGCCGCGGAGGCGGACTTGGTATTGCTGCTATCTGTTCCGGCGGCGGTCAAGGGGATGCGGTTTTGATTGAAGTACCAAAAGCGTAAGGGGGAGAGCGCGATGACGAAGAAACGAATGATGGTGATCGGGGCCGGCCAAATGGGGTCTGGAATAGCCCAGGTATTCGCACAGGCTGGACTTGAGGTGAAGTTCAACGACATCAGTGAAGATGCGTTGATTCAAGGGAGAAAAGGAATAGAAAACCGTTTAAGGCGGGCGGTCGATAAAGGCCGTATCACGGAAGCGGATATGCGGGATGTGCTTGGGAGGATAACGACAACCACAGATTTGAAAGAGGCTTCTGACTGTGACTTGATCATTGAAGCGGTAGTAGAGAAGATGGATGTCAAAACGAATGTATTCCGTCAGCTGGATGAAATTGCACCGGAACACGCGATTCTTGCGACTAATACGTCGTCCCTGCCGATTACGGATATTGCAGCGGCAACCAACCGCCCATCACAAGTGATCGGCATGCACTTTATGAATCCGGTTCCTGTCATGAAGCTTGTCGAAATCATCCGTGCGATCCAAACGAGTGATGCTACTTATGAAGCAGTGGAAGCGATGACGGTGAAGCTTGAGAAAACACCTGTGGAGGTAGAAGATTTCCCGGGCTTTGTATCCAACCGTATTCTGATGCCGATGATTAATGAAGCGATTTATACCGTCTATGAAGGTGTGGCTACCCCGGAGGATGTCGATGCTGTGATGAAGCTGGGCATGAATCATCCGATGGGACCGCTGACCCTTGCTGATTTCATCGGACTCGACACGTGCCTTTCTATTATGGAAGTACTGCATGAAGGATTCGGTGACAGTAAGTACCGTCCGTGTCCATTGCTTCGGAAATACGTCAGCGCTGGCTGGCTTGGAAAGAAATCTGGACGTGGTTTCTACATCTACGATTAACCGGTAAAGGGGAGAACGGCGATGGATTTGCGATTCACGGATGAACAGCAGATGATGAGGAAAATGGTTCGGGACTTCGCGGAGAAGGAAGTGGCTCCTGCAGTAGAACGGATGGAGAAGGAAGACCGTTTTCCGGAAGAACTGGTAGCAAGGATGGGAGAGCTCGGCTTAATGGGCATTCCAATCCCTGAGCAATACGGCGGAGCCGCAATGGATTACATCTCCTATATAACCGCCATTCATGAGATTTCAAGAGTCAGTGCGACGCTCGGAGTGATCCTCTCTGTCCACACGTCTGTCGGCACGAATCCGATTCTATATTTTGGAACAGAGGAGCAGAAGGAGCGGTACATTCCTAAACTTGCTTCCGGTGAATACCTGGGTGCTTTCGCGCTCACGGAACCGAGTGCTGGATCGGATGCCTGGCAGTCTCAGGACACGCGCGGTCAAGCAGGAAGACCATTACGTATTGAATGGATCCAAAGTATTCATAACAAACGGAGGAAAAGCAGATACGTTTATCGTTTTCGCCCGGACGAATCCGGAGGTGCCGGCAGGGAAGGGGCTGAGTGCATTCATTGTGGAACGAGATACCCCTGGATTTACGATCGGGAAAGCGGAGAAGAAAATGGGGCTGCATGGATCCAGTACCGTTTCCTTGAATTTCGATCAGTGTAAGGTGTCGGAAAGCCAGCTTCTTGGGCAGGAAGGAGAAGGGTATAAAATTGCTCTCTCCAATTTGAACGTCGGAAGAATTGGTATTGCTGCTCAGTCATTGGGGATTGCGGAAGCAGCACTGGATCACAGCATCGCTTATGCGAAGGAAAGGGAGCAGTTCGGCCGCCCGATTGCCCATCTTCAGGGGGTGTCATTCAAGCTCGCAGATATGGCGACAAAGGTGGAAGCGTCCAAGCTGCTCGTCTACCATGCTGCCTTCCTTCAGGCGGAAGGCAAGAAATGCGGCAAGGAAGTATCGATTGCTAAACTGATGGCATCCAAGACTGCGGTGGAAGCGGCGATTGAAGCCGTTCAGGTTCATGGAGGATACGGATACACAGAGGACTACCCGGTAGAAAGGCTGTTCCGGGATGCCAAAGTCTGTGAAATATATGAAGGAACAAGTGAAATTCAAAGGATTGTAATCGGCAATCACTTGCTCAGAGATTAGGGAGGCTGTAAGGATGAACTTTACGTTGACAGAAGAACAGGAAATGCTGAGGAAAATGGTGGGCGATTTTGCAAAAAAAGAGGTAGAACCGACAGCAGCGGAAAGGGATGAGGAGGAACGCTTCGACAGGACTATTTTTAATAAGATGGCCGAACTCGGTCTGACGGGCATTCCGTGGCCGGAAGAGTACGGCGGTATCGGCTCGGATTTCGTCAGCTATGTTATTGCTGTGGAGGAATTGTCTCGGGTGTGTGCCTCTACCGGCGTTACATTATCCGCTCATATCTCACTCGCCAGCTGGCCGATTTATAAATTTGGTTCCGAGGAGCAGAAGAAAACGTTCCTTCAAGCCCTTGCATCCGGTGAAAAGCTGGGTGCCTATGCACTCTCCGAGCCGGGGGCCGGGAGTGACGTATCCTCCATG
Source organism: Halobacillus sp. BAB-2008 (assembly GCF_000328325.1). Taxonomy (NCBI): domain Bacteria; kingdom Bacillati; phylum Bacillota; class Bacilli; order Caryophanales; family Bacillaceae; genus Halobacillus; species Halobacillus sp. BAB-2008. Next base: position 48,355 of record NZ_ANPF01000001.1, read on the forward strand.
CGCACGAATGCTAAGCTTGAAGGGGATCATTACGTGTTGAACGGCAGTAAAGTATGGATTACAAACGGTGGAGTGGCGGATATCTATGTCGTTTTCGCCAAAACAGATATGGACAAAGGGAACAAAGGAATCAGCGCTTTTATTGTCGAAAAGGATACCCCGGGATTCACGACAGGCAAAAAAGAGAAGAAATTGGGGATCCGTTCATCTCCAACGACCGAATTGATCTTTGAAAACTGCCGGATACCGAAGGGGAATCTGCTTGGTGAGGAAGGTCAGGGATTCAAAATTGCTATGATGACGCTGGACGGCGGCCGTAATGGTATAGCCGCTCAGGCAGTGGGAATAGCACAGGGTGCACTTGACGAAGCCGTTGCTTATGCGAAAGAAAGAGAGCAGTTCGGTAAGCCTATTGCGGCACTGCAAGGCATTTCCTTTAAATTGGCCGATATGGCTACGGAAATCGAGGCATCCAGGTTATTAACGTACCAGGCTGCCTATTTAGAATCAGAGGGTCTTCCATATTCGAAAGCATCGGCGATGGCGAAACTTTTCGCAGGAGATACAGCAATGAAGGTGACAACGGAAGCGGTACAGGTGCATGGAGGATACGGGTATACGAAGGATTATCCTGTCGAGCGTTACATGAGAGATGCCAAAATTACTCAGATTTATGAAGGGACACAAGAGATACAAAGACTTGTCATCGGTCGGATGGTGACGAAATAACCAGGCTGGAAAGGTGAAGAATCATGCACCCACTCGCAGAACGGATACGTAATCAGGATATTCGCGCACTCGCTAAAGCCATCACACGGATTGAAAATGATGATGAAGAGAAGCTGGAATGGATGAGTGACATTTTCTCCATACAGAAAAAGGCGCACTATATTGGGATCACCGGTTCCCCTGGAGCGGGAAAAAGCTCTTTGATCAACCGGCTTCTGTCCTATATCCGCAAACAGGGGCTGACCGTCGCTGTTCTTGCGGTCGATCCTACAAGTCCGTTCAGCGGCGGGGCTCTGCTCGGAGATCGTACGCGGATGAATCAACATTTCCTCGACCCGGGAATATTCATCCGCAGTATGGCGACGAGAGGACATCTCGGCGGAGTGGCAAGAGCGACAAAGGATAGTATCCGCGTATGTGATGCTTGTGGATTCGATGTCGTTCTTGTCGAGACGGTCGGTGTCGGACAGTCGGAGCTTGATATCATGAAGGTAGTGGATACGACCGGGCTGGTTTTGACGCCGAACAGCGGGGACGTTCTCCAGATTTTCAAAGCGGGGATCATGGAGATCGCAGACCTTTTTATCATTAATAAGGCCGATCTTCCTGGTGTGAGGAAGCTTGCCTCTACGCTTGATGAATACAAGATGATTGTCCAGACAAAAGGGTGGGATCCGCCGGTTGTAAAGACGATTGCCACAGAGTCCACAGGATTTGATGACCTATGGGGTGGGATCGAAGCACACCGGACGTATTTACACGAAACCGATGAAGGACAGCGGCGTCGGAAGCAGCAATTACAGCTCGAAGTATATGATCTGATCAGGGAAGAGCTGTGGCGGGATGTTCGAACGGAAGTCGAGTCCGATTCTCATAAACGCGAATGCTTGAACCGACCTGACGCCGATCCGTATAAGCTTGCTCGTGCATGGGTGGACGAATGGAAAGAGAGGGGTGGAAAGAATGGCCGATAAACAAGTCCCCTCGACGATCAAGGACGAAGCTTTAGTGATGAAGCGGAGAAACCAGATGGTCAAAGGAGCGGTCACCTTGTTCATCGAGAAAGGTTTCCACAAGACGACGACACGGGAGATCGCCAAGCGTCCGGCTTCAGTATTGGTACGTTATATGAATACATACGTAAGAAGGAGGATGTCCTTTTCCTCGTATGTGACTCTATCTACCAGCGCGTAAAGGCGCGGATGGAAGATGATATCGATCCGGCACAGGTAAGCAGCCTGATCCAGGCGGTCCATTCGTACTTTTATTTAATGGATGAAATGCAGGATGAAGTGGTAGTCATGTACCAGGAGGTCAAATCCCTTCCGAAGGATGCGCAGGATTACGTTCTGCAGAAAGAAAGAGAAATGGTTGCGATGCTGGAAGAGGTGATCCGTAAGCATATCTCAGGCCCCTGTTCCGAAGAGAAGGTTCAATTGATCGCCAATAATATATTCGTGCAGGGCCAGATGTGGGGATTCCGGCGTTGGATATTGCAGAGGACGTTCACGATTGAAGCGTATGCGGATCTGCAGGTTCGGCTTTTATTGGAGGGACTTCCCCTCAAGGAGAAAAGACCATCTGGTAATAAAGAATGAAATGGATAGAAAGGGGAGGAGAAGATGAAACAACCGGCTGTATATCGTCCGAAAAATCCGGTTCGTTTTGTAACCGCTTCCAGTTTGTTTGACGGGCACGACGCGTCCATCAATATTATGAGGCGGATTCTGCAATCAACAGGGGCGGAAGTCATCCACTTGGGACATAACCGCTCCGTAGAAGAAGTAGTGAATGCAGCTATTCAGGAAGATGTTCAGGGAATAGCTATCTCATCCTATCAGGGCGGACATGTGGAGTATTTCAAATATATGGTGGACCTCCTTCAGCAGAAGGGAGCGGGACATATCCGCGTTTACGGCGGTGGTGGAGGTGTCATCATCCCGCGTGAAATCAAAGAACTGCACGCTTACGGGGTTGCCCGTGTCTTCTCGCCGGAGGATGGAAGAACGCTCGGGCTTCAGGGCATGATCAATAAAATGATCGAAGAGTGCGATTTCCTGCCGCCGCTTGATGTAGAGGAAGAAGTCAAAGGGCTGTCTGCGGGGAATCCACAATCGATTGCGCGGTTCATCACGTACGTAGAGAATAAACCGAAGGAAGAACGGGAGCTTGTGGCTGCTTTTGATACAGCAGTCAAACAGAAAACAGACAGGGAAGTTCCCGTCCTTGGTATTACAGGCACAGGAGGGGCAGGGAAAAGCTCGCTCACAGACGAATTGATTCGTCGTTTCCTGAATGAAATTCCAGATAAGAAAATTGCTATTCTATCGATTGATCCGACGAAAAAGAAAACGGGAGGAGCCCTGCTTGGTGACAGGATCCGGATGAACGCCATCTTCCATCCGAGAGTGTACATGCGCTCCCTTGCAACGAGGGAAGCGCGATCCGAGCTTTCGACGGCCGTTAGCGACGCTATCCGCGTGCTGAAAGCTTCCGGTGTTGACTTCATCATCGTCGAAACGAGTGGGATCGGCCAGGGGGATGCGGCCATAACAGATGTCACGGATCTATCGATGTATGTAATGACTGCAGAATTCGGGGCACCGTCCCAGCTTGAAAAAATTGATATGATTGACTTCGCTGATTTTATCGTCATTAACAAGTTCGAGCAGAAAGGCTCGGAGGATGCCATGGCTCAAGTGAAGAAACAGTACCAGCGGAGCCGGATGCTGTTCCATGAGAGTGATGCCGAATTCCCGGTCTTCGGAACGATTGCCAGTCAGTTTAATGATCCGGGGACGAACACGTTATTCGCCGCCCTTGTAGATAAATTGAAAGAAACTTATGAGTGGCAGGAAGAAACGTCCTTTTCGAAAACCGGAAAAGTAGAGAAACAGAACGTCATCATCCCGAATGAGAGACAACAGTATCTACGGGACATCTCGATGACCGTACGCCGCTATCACGAAGAATCGGAGAAGCAGGCAGCTCAAGCGCGCAAGCTCTACCAATTGAAAGGATCTTTCCATTTGCTTGAAGAAGGAGCAGGAAAAGAACAGCTGAAACAAAGGATAGACGATCTGGAAGCTTCCATCGATCCGGCAGCGAAGCGGCTGGTCGACGGCTGGGATGATCTCCATGACAAATACAGCGGAGATACGTACACGTTCCAAGTTCGCGGCAAAGAAATTACAATGGATCTGACGACCGAAAGTTTGAGTGGTACGAAAATACCGAAAGTCGCCTTACCGACCTATTCGGACTGGGGGGACCGCCTTCTGTGGCTGCTTCGTGAAAATGTCCCCGGGGCATTCCCGTTTACAGCAGGTGTCTTCCCTTTTAAGCGGAAAGGAGAGGACCCGAAACGACAGTTTGCTGGAGAAGGGACCCCCGAGCGGACGAACCGCAGATTCCACTATTTATCAGAAGGGGAAGATGCCAAACGTCTGAGTACGGCCTTCGATTCTGTAACCTTGTACGGAGAAGATCCGGATGAACGACCGGACATATACGGGAAAGTCGGGGAGAGCGGAGTCAATATCTGTACATTGGAGGACATGAAAAAGCTGTACGCGGGCTTCGATCTGGTTGCTCCTTCCACTTCTGTTTCCATGACAATTAACGGTCCCGCTCCGATTATCCTGGCGATGTTCTTTAATACCGCTGTCGATCAGCAGATCGAGAAGTTCAAAGCAGAGAAGGGAAGAGCGCCGGATCAGTCGGAAGCCGAACGGATTAAAGCGGAGACGATCCACGTTGTAAGGGGTACGGTGCAGGCGGATATTCTTAAAGAGGATCAGGGGCAGAACACGTGCATATTTTCTACAGAGTTCGCTCTACGTATGATGGGGGATATCCAGCAGTACTTCATCGACCAGGATGTGCGTAATTATTATTCCGTATCCATCTCCGGTTATCATATCGCTGAGGCAGGCGCCAATCCAATTACTCAGCTCGCTTTCACACTGGCGAACGGCTTCACGTATGTAGAATATTATTTGAGCAGAGGGATGGATATCAACAAGTTCGCCCCGAACCTTTCCTTCTTCTTCTCGAACGGTCTTGATCCGGAGTACAGTGTGCTCGGGCGGGTCGCAAGAAGGATTTGGGCTGTCGTCATGCGTGATAAATATGGAGCGAACGAACGCAGCCAAAAGTTAAAGTATCACATTCAAACATCCGGACGTTCGCTTCATGCCCAGGAAATTGACTTTAACGACATCCGTACAACGTTACAGGCGCTGCTGGCCATCCAGGATAACTGTAATTCCCTGCATACGAATTCCTATGATGAAGCAATCACGACACCGACCGAAGAGTCCGTGCGGAGGGCGATGGCGATTCAAATGATCATCAATAAAGAATTCGGTCTGACGAAGAATGAAAATTCTCTGCAAGGATCTTACATCATTAAAGAGTTGACGGACCTTGTGGAAGAGGCTGTACTTCAGGAATTTGAACGCATCAATGATCGAGGCGGAGTACTCGGTGCAATGGAGAGACAGTATCAGCGCGGGAAAATTCAGGAAGAATCACTTTATTATGAAGGCAAGAAGCATTCGGGGGAACTGCCGATCATCGGAGTCAATACGTATTTGAATCCGCATCCGCCGTCCGAGGAGGAAATTGATGCCATGGAACTTGCGCGTGCTTCTCAAGAAGAGAAGGAGCATCAGATAAGAGAACTGCGCCATTTCCAGAGTCGCCATGAAGATGTAGTGGATGCTTCGCTTCGCCGCCTGAAAGAAACGGCAGCGAATGACGGGAACATTTTTGCTGAATTAATGGAAACCGTCCGAGTGGCAAGTCTCGGACAGATCACCAACGCCCTCTATGAGGTCGGGGGGCAGTACCGTCGTAATATGTAAAGTCGTAAAAATACGCCCTTGCGATGTGCAAGGGCGATATTTATTAGTGGCCTCCGACTTGATCGTCGTCGTGAGGCTGATTGACTTCTTTCACGTAAGGTTTCTTTATTCCATACCATTCATACGTCAGATTATACGTTTCGCCTTCTTCCAGCAGCATCCATGTGCTCGTATCTTTGACGTGGAGCTTCTTATCATCGACGATGACGAAATATCCGTCATCCGTATGGGATTTCCCTGTGATCACCGCTTCCTCCAAATGCTTGGAATGGACGAGGCCGTAGTTCGTGAACAACCAGATGCCTGCAGCGATGACGAAGATGATGGTTGCGATCCAGTTAAATGGGTGTGTTTTCATACTGCGTCTCTCCTTTACATAAATGATGGGGATAGAACGTAACCCGGGGAATGATACGATAGAGAGGTTCCGGTCGCTCAGGGCGCTTCTCAAAGAGGCAGCCCCCATATCGGTTTAATTATAATGGAAATAAAGCGCGAATACCAAGTGTAACTAAGCTTTATCCTGCTTCCAGGGTTTATATTTATGTGAAGTTGGCTACAAAAGGTAATAGATAAAGAGTCATAAAAGCAATTTGATTTTTATACGGGCAAATCATATAATGGATGGTATGATTAAATGTGATTCGTATGCCTAAGAGGTCATTTATTCTATTCTGTCTATTTAAAGGAGTGCTGGACCGTGAGCTTAAAAGACTTTAGCCAAGAGCAAATTGATGAAATATCCATGATTGAACTGGCTACTATTATATTGGAAGAAGAAAGAGAAGCGATCGATTTCAACGAGATGTTCAATCGTATCGCCAAAATTAAAGGATTTACAGAAGCGCAGAAAGAGCAGTACATCGCGCAGTTCTACACAGACATCAACGTCGATGGTCAATTCATGACGATCGGAACGAACCGTTGGGGGCTGAAGCGCTGGTATCCTGTAGAACAAATGGAAGAAGAAATTGCCAGTCTTCCACAGAAGCGTAAAAAGAAGAAGAAAAAGAAACCATCCAAGCTGCTGGAAGATGAGCTTGGCATTTCTGAATTCGATGATAATGAAGAAGATGAAGATTTAGAAGAAGATCTGGAACTGACAGACGAAGATCTAGATTTGGATGAGGACGATGACGATTTCGAAGGCGACTATGAAGAAGATGACCTCGATGAAGAAGAAGAAGAGATTGTAGAGGATGACATCAGCTTCATTGGCGATGAGGATGAAGAAGACGACAGATAAGTGGTTGACTTTTAAAAGTCATATCAGTACAATCTTATTTGGGCTCTTTAATTTCCGAAACGAAATTCCAAACGCTCCCCGGACCGGGGAGCGTTTTTTATTTTTTGCATGGAAAACAACAGAACAGCGGAAGATACCGGGACATGGCATGCTCCCGTATTTTCTTTTTTATACCCCTTATCAAAATCGCTTATTAGTCAATAACTAAAAAGACAAATAGAGAAAGAGGGATTCAACGTGGCAACAAAGTACATTTTTGTAACCGGCGGTGTCGTTTCATCATTAGGGAAAGGGATTACGGCTGCATCACTAGGGCGTCTGCTTAAAAACAGAGGCTTGAAAGTGACGATTCAGAAGTTTGACCCTTATATCAACGTCGATCCGGGAACGATGAGCCCGTATCAGCACGGAGAAGTTTTCGTAACCGATGACGGTGCAGAGACAGACCTTGACCTTGGTCACTACGAGCGCTTCATCGATATCAATCTGAATAAATTCAGCAATGTGACGACTGGTAAAGTTTATTCCAACGTCATTAAGAAAGAACGTCGTGGAGACTACCTCGGTGGAACCGTCCAGGTCATTCCACATATCACCAAAGAAATTAAGGACAAGGTCTTCCGTGCAGGGCACGAAACGAATGCAGACGTCGTCATCACGGAAATCGGCGGTACAGTAGGGGATATTGAATCTCTTCCATTCCTTGAAGCGATCCGTCAGATTAAGAGCGATATCGGCCGTGATAACGTTATGTACCTTCACTGTACGCTTGTACCATATTTGAAAGCGGCAGGAGAAATGAAGACGAAACCGACACAGCACAGTGTAAAAGAGCTCCGTTCTCTTGGAATTCAGCCGGATGTCATTGTTTTGCGTACGGAAATGCCTATTTCTGAAGATATGAAGGAGAAAATCGCGCTCTTCTGTGATATTAATAAGAATGCAGTCATTGAAGCAGGCGACGCAGAGACGCTTTACCAAATACCGATTACGCTTCAAGAACAGAACCTTGATCAGCTGACATTGGATCATTTCGGCTTGTCTTGTCCTCCGGCGGATATGAAAGAATGGAATGAGTTGATCGACCGCGTGAAGAATCTGCAGCATAAGACGACGATTGCTTTGGTAGGGAAGTACGTCGAGCTTCCTGACGCTTATATCTCTGTCGTCGAAGCATTGAAGCACGCAGGCTACGGCTATGATTCCGACATTGATGTGAAATGGGTCAATTCCGAAGACTTGAATGAATCAAACGTTGCGGAATACTTGTCGGCAGTCGACGGTATCCTCGTTCCCGGTGGATTCGGAGATCGTGGTATTGAAGGAAAAATTGATGCCATCCGCTATGCTCGTGAAGAGCGTATTCCTTTCCTCGGTATCTGTCTGGGTATGCAGTTGGCTACCGTTGAATTTGCCCGTAACGTGCTTGGTCTTAAGGGAGCGCATTCTGCAGAAATTGATCCTGCTACGGAACACCCGATCATCGACCTGCTTCCAGAGCAGAAAGATATCTCCGACCTTGGCGGCACACTCCGTCTTGGTATTTACCCATCCCGTCTGCAGCCGGGTACAAGAGCAATGGAAGCATACGGAGAGGAAGTCGTCTACGAGCGTCACCGTCACCGCTTTGAGTTCAATAACCATTACAGAGAGCAGATGGAGGCCAAAGGCTTCAAGTTCTCCGGTACAAGCCCGGACGGCCGCCTTGTTGAAATTATTGAGGTCGAAGATCATCCTTGGTTCGTGGCGAGTCAGTTCCACCCGGAATTTAAATCTCGCCCTACACGCCCGCAAGAGCTTTTCCACGGCTTTATCGGGGCTGCAATGAAGACAAATCAGTAAGAGAAAGCTTCCATAAGTCCGAACCCATCCAGGCAAGGGCTCTGGGAATCTTGAAAAACATCCGAACGACCCTCCAATCTTGGCAAAAGAATGGAGGGTCGTTCGTTTTCTTCTGCACAGAAGTATATTTTCTTCTATTACCCCTTGCATGCAGGAAAATGAGCGGGACTTCTCGAATGTACATATCTAGAGAAAATAAAGGAATTAGGGTTAGGCAGAGACTTAAACAGGGAAGGCAGGGAAAAGAATGACAAACAGCATCCTGATCGTGGACGACCAACCAGGAATACGGCTTCTGCTGGAAGAAATATTAAAAGCGGAAGGGTATGCCGTCACTTCCGCCAAAACAGGTAAAGAAGCCTGTGACTGTACGAAGAAGAAAAACTTCGATCTAATCATCATGGACTATAACCTGCCGGTCATGCATGGCAGGGATGTTCTGTCTTATCTGAATGAACGTGAGTACGATTCATCCGTCATGATCATTACAGGTTCTTCCAAAGACAGCGTCGAAAAAGAAATAAATTTCCCATTCGTTACCCATATCATAGAGAAGCCTTTTGACATCCATAATTTGAAAGAATTGGTTAATGGGACCTTGGTTCAGGCGTGATTATGACTTTTTCTCGATGTAAGCGCTATATAAACCTCCTCCTGTTGCACCATAAGAAGGGTATTGGTATTCTAATACTGTAACCAAACTTACATGGTGTGTTTTCGTATGGAAACAGACTTGTAAATAGGAATGCACGTTATTTAAAGGAGGATATCTTTCATGCCATTAGTATCAATGAAAGAAATGCTAGAAAAAGCTAAGGAAGAACGCTACGGTGTAGGACAGTTCAACCTTAATAACCTAGAATATGCGCAGGCGATTCTTCAAGCAGCAGAAGAAGAAAAGTCTCCGGTAATCCTTGGTGTATCTGAAGGAGCAGCCCGTTACATGGGTGGTTTCAACGTAGTCGTAGACATGGTGAAAGCACTTATGAAAGCTTACGGTACGACTGTACCTGTAGCGATTCACCTTGACCACGGTTCCAGCTTCGAAAAATGTGCAGAAGCAATCCATGCTGGATTCACTTCTGTAATGATCGATGCTTCCCACGATCCGTTGGAAGAAAACATTGCTGTAACGAAAAAAGTAGTTGAACTTGCACACATCCACGGCGTTTCTGTTGAAGCAGAGCTTGGCCGCGTAGGTGGACAAGAAGACGATCTTATCGTAGATGACGCGGAAGCAGCGTACGCGATTCCATCTGAATGTAAGCAATTGGTAGACGAAACAAACGTTGACGTATTCGCACCTGCACTTGGTTCTGTACACGGACCATACAAGGGTGAGCCTAACCTTGGCTTCGAGCGCATGGAAGAAATCATGGGTCTTGTAGACAAGCCTCTAGTTCTTCACGGTGGTACAGGTATCCCGACTGCTGATATCAAGAAAGCTATCTCTTTCGGTACAGCTAAGATCAACGTGAACACAGAGAACCAAATTTCTCAAGCGAAGGCTGTCCGCGAAGTACTTGCGGAGCAACCGGAACAATACGATCCTCGTAAATACCTAGGACCTGGCCGTGATGCAATCAAGGCTACTGTCATCGGTAAAATGCGTGAGTTCGGTTCTTCTCAAAAAGCGTAACAACTATCAGCAAGGAAGCCGCTACGATGTAGCGGTTTCCTTTTCATCATGGATGAAAACGCCATCATTCGACATTGTTTCCTTATGCCCGATCTACTATATAAAGGAAGAGGAGTGGGAATATGAAATTTTTCATCGATACAGCGAATATAGATGATATCCGTAACGCGAACGCTTTAGGAATCCTGGCCGGGGTAACGACTAATCCAAGTCTTGTGGCTAAAGAAGGGGTATCCTTCCATGACCGCCTGCGTGAAATTACGGAAGAAGTAGAAGGATCGGTCAGTGCTGAAGTCATGGCTGAAGATGCGGAAGGTATGATTGCGGAAGGGAAGGAACTAGCCGCCATCGCTCCGAACATCACTATCAAAGTGCCTATGACGCTGGAAGGTCTGAAGGCTGTAAAAGCGTTCAGTGATTTGAGTATAAAAACGAACGTGACGCTGATCTTTTCTGCCAATCAGGCGCTTCTTGCCGCTCGCGCCGGGGCATCTTATGTATCCCCCTTCCTCGGACGTCTGGATGATATCGGTCATAACGGAGTAGAACTGATCGCTCAAATTTCAGAGATATTCGATCTCCATTCCATTGATACAGAAATTATTGCCGCTTCCGTCCGGCACCCTGTCCATGTGACGGAAGCCGCCGAGCACGGGGCTCATATTGCCACAGTACCGTTTCAGGTGTTCCAGCAGATCGTCAAGCATCCGCTTACGGATCAGGGCATCGAGAAGTTCAAGAGCGACTGGAATAAATATAATAAATAAGTGTTTTTTGGAAAAACATGCACATACTAAGGTCATAAATCTTTACCTTAAAGCGAGGAGTTTTTCATGCATAAACTACTAGTGGAAGGTGGGACCCGCCTTCGTGGGCAGGTGAGGGTAAGCGGAGCGAAGAACAGTGCTGTCGCGCTCTTGCCGGCTGCTATTTTAGCAGAGACGCCTGTGACGATCGAGGGACTGCCTGACATCTCTGATGTTGGGATATTGTCAGATTTATTGGAAGAGATCGGTGGTACCGTCCAACGTCAAGGGCGGACGCTGCATATCGACCCATCAAAAATGGTGGACATGCCGCTGCCGAACGGAAAAGTAAAAAAATTGCGCGCCTCTTATTATTTCATGGGCGCCATGCTCGGCCGTTTCAATAAAGCGGTCATTGGTCTTCCGGGCGGCTGTCATCTTGGCCCGCGTCCGATCGATCAGCATATTAAAGGGTTTGAAGCGCTCGGTGCGGAAGTCACTAATGAACAAGGCGCGATCTATTTGCGTGCCAAAGAGCTGCGGGGTGCCCGTATCTATCTTGACGTCGTCAGCGTCGGTGCTACAATCAACATCATGCTTGCTGCCGTAAAGGCTAAAGGTAAAACGGTTATCGAGAACGCTGCGAAAGAACCAGAGATTATTGATGTAGCTACGCTGCTTACGAGTATGGGTGCGAAAATCAAAGGTGCCGGCACGGATGTCATCCGGATTGAAGGGGTGGATCAGCTGAACGGCTGTCTGCATACCATTATTCCGGATCGTATCGAAGCTGGTACGTACACGATTATGGCAGCTGCTCAAGGAGAGGAAATGATCATTGATAACGTCATTCCTCAACATTTGGAGTCGTTGTTGGCGAAGCTGAGGGAAATGGGTGTGACCATTGAGGAGAATGACGAGCAGTTGTATATCCGACCTGGTAAGAAATTGAAAAGTGTGGATATCAAAACGCTTGTCTACCCGGGTTTCCCGACGGATCTCCAACAACCTTTCACGACGCTGCTTACACAGACGGAAGGGACCGGAGTCGTGACAGATACGATTTATCAGGCCCGTTTCAAGCATGTGGATGAGCTGCGGCGTATGAATGCCTCCATCAAAGTAGAAGGAGGTTCGGCCATCGTGACCGGCCCTTCCACTCTTCAGGGGGCCAAAGTCAAAGCGACGGATCTTCGTGCCGGTGCCGCTCTTGTCATCGCTGGGTTGATGGCAGACGGAATTACGGAAATAACCGGTGTTGATCATATCGAAAGAGGATATGAAAATATCACAAATAAGCTGATCGATTTGGGAGCCAAGGTCTGGTACGAAGAAATGTCCGAAGAAGAAATAGAACAGTTCCAAAGTTCATAAATCGAACGACCATCAGAGGGAGCCGTAGGGGTGCGGCTTCCTCTTATTCTACAATTATTTATCCCTCTTTAATATTTCTTAAATTGCCATTGAATCTGTATAATGACAGGAGTACAATAAAGGATGTTTGATAGCGATTAAGGAACTTGATATCAACCTCTGGAAGCTTCTGTGTATGTACGTCTACTTCCTATCACTTCTCCTGCTTCTTCTTTTCATCTTAATCTATTTGAAAAGTCGTTTTCTAAACTGAATGAATGAGCTGCAGCTCGTGGGGATGATCAAGGCCCTTATTCAACTTTTTCCAAATGTTCCGGATCGTCCGGGAACTCGTTATTGATATTCAGGGATCATCTGAAGGAGGGGACCGTTTCCGTGTGAAACCGACCTTATCTCCAGTGGATTCTTGCGAAAGTAAAAATAAAAAAGTGGTGATTACGTGGCAGATTTAACTATCTCCAGCTTAGAAACTATGACACTCAAAGGACTTTATGAGAAAGCCCGCCAATATAAAGTATCCTATTACGCCAAATTGACAAAGCGGGAGCTGATCTTTGCGATTTTGAAAGCCCAGGCAGAGAAAGACGGCTTTCTGTTCATGGATGGGGTATTGGAGATCATCCCTTCGGAAGGTTTCGGATTCCTGCGTCCAATCAACTATTCTCCTAGTGCGGAGGATATCTATATTTCGGCTTCCCAAATCCGTCGTTTCGATTTGCGAAACGGAGATAAAGTATCAGGAAAAGTCCGTCCTCCGAAAGAAAACGAGCGCTATTATGGACTTCTTCATGTAGACGCCGTCAATGGGGAAGACCCTGATTCTGCGAAAGAGCGTGTCCACTTCCCGGCGTTGACTCCGCTGTATCCGGACCGGCACATGAAGCTGGAGACAGATACGAAGAAGCTCTCAACAAGGATTATGGATCTCGTGTCTCCTGTCGGATATGGGCAGCGTGGTTTGATCGTTGCACCTCCGAAAGCAGGGAAAACCATGCTCCTTAAGCAGATGGCTAACAGCATCTCTACGAATCATCCCGATGCCAAGCTGATCATTCTGCTTGTAGACGAGCGTCCGGAAGAGGTCACGGATATCGAGCGTTCCGTCGCTCCTGATGTCGATGTTGTCAGTTCCACATTCGATGAAGTTCCGGAAAATCATATTAAAGTATCAGAATTAGTATTAGAGCGTGCCATGCGTCTTGTTGAACATAAGCGGGATGTCATCGTGCTTATGGACAGTATCACGCGTCTCGCACGCGCCTATAACCTTGTCATTCCGCCGAGTGGCCGGACGCTTTCCGGCGGTATAGATCCTGCCGCCTTCCACCGTCCGAAGCGATTCTTCGGTGCCGCGCGTAATATAGAAGAGGGTGGAAGCTTGACGATTCTTGCGACGGCTCTTGTAGATACGGGGTCCCGAATGGATGACGTCATTTATGAGGAATTCAAAGGGACAGGAAACATGGAGCTTCATCTCGACCGTTCTCTTGCCGAACGCCGGATCTTTCCTGCAATCGACATCCCGCGTTCCGGCACAAGGAAGGAAGAATTGCTGCTTCCTAAAGCACACCTGGACAAGCTGTGGGCGATCCGGAAGACGATGTCGGATTCCCATGACTTCGCCGACCGCCTCCTTCGCCGTTTGAGAGCATCGAAGAACAATGAAGAGTTCTTCGATATGATGGATAAGGACATGAAAGGGAAAGCGACGACCCGCCGCTGATTCTCTTTCAAGGTACTTTCTGTCAACAACCAGATAATTGTCATTAGCTGTTGCAAAGGGGTAGTCCCCCTGTTATAATCATTCTATGTGAGTTTCAGTACAAGGTGTTATCACGAACCTTCGACGGCTCTTACAATAACTCTGTTTCCTAAGGATTCAGGGCAAAAAGGAGTGGAAGAACATGAAAGCAGGAATTCATCCAGAATACCGTAAAGTCGTATTCCTAGACACAAGTTCTAATTTCAAGTTTCTAACAGGATCTACTAAGACTTCTGAAGAAACAATCGAGTGGGAAGATGGAAACACTTATCCATTGATCCGCGTAGAGATTAGTTCTGCGTCTCACCCGTTCTACACAGGTAAGCAGAAAGCTGACAAAGCTGGCGGCCGTGTAGATCGCTTCAAGAAGAAATATAACCTTTCATAATTATGATACTCCCTCGTTTCGGGGGAGATTTCATCATTTTGAACAAAAACAGGCAAATTGTCTCAGAGGTTTGCCTGTTTTTTTGTCAAAAAATAGGGGTGTAGGGAGCTTTGTGTGACCTGTATCCGGTTTGATATATAGGAAGGGCTGTCCTTGGTGAAGTATTGCCGCCGATTCATCGGGGCTGATCGGGGTGGCTCTTTTTTTATGGTAGTCGGTTGATACATGGGAATAGAAGGAAAAGCGACACGGGAGCCGGCAGCATCTTTCGGCAGGACGGTCCAGGTGCATGGAAGGTGGATATGCCGTCTGCCGTGGCTTTTTCCTTTTATGGATTTTCTTGATTTATGAGAAGGGAGCGACAGTGACGTGTATGTAATGAAGCAGAGTGGATGGGTGGAACTCATCTGTGGAAGTATGTTCAGCGGAAAGTCTGAAGAATTGATTCGACGAGTGAGGCGGGCGACTTTCGGTCATTTGACCGTTCGTGTTTATAAACCTGCCATCGACAATCGCTACAAGGAGGATGCTGTAGTCAGTCATAATGGTACATCGATCATGGCTCGTCCCATTGAAAGTTCGCTTGCAATCCTGAAGCATGTGACGGATGATGTGGACGTCGTCGGTATTGATGAAATCCAGTTCTTTGATGAGCATATCGTCGAAGTCGTCGAATGTCTGGCGGACCGCGGCATACGCGTCATCGTTGCCGGTCTGGATACAGATTTCAGAGGTGAGCCATTCGGCAAGATGCCGGAATTGATGGCGCTCAGTGAAAGTGTGACGAAGCTGAATGCGATCTGTCCCGTCTGTGGATCTCCGGCAAGCCGTACCCAGCGTCTGATTGACGGTGAACCGGCTTCGTATGATGATCCGATCATTCTGGTAGGTGCATCAGAATCCTACGAACCGAGGTGCCGCCACCATCATGAAGTTCCGAATAAGCCGCGGCAGCGTGATGTGGAAGCCGTTTATGAAGAAAAAACAATAAATTGACAGAAGAGAAGACAGCTGGAATCCGGCTGTCTTTTTTATAATTGTCGATGTGCTCGCTGTCGTTTATTGTGGGAGGTATTGTGATATTCTGATGGTAGGTGGTCATCATAGGGAGGAAGGGAGATACCATGAGACATCAGAGTAGTTCCATTCTGGTGAAAGCGAATCTGTTGGAAGAATGTATGAATGCCTTCAAGTATGCAGCGGAAGTGGTGGAGAAAGGCAGCCATATGAAAGACGAGCTGTGTCTATCCTGCGCGGAAGTGTGCAGGACCAGTGCGGAAGAATGTCTGTTACTGACAGGCTCGAAGGAGGACCCTGTCTACCGGATGTGTTTGGAATATGCCGACTTATGTGAAGGGCTTCGTCACTATGTGACAGAACCGAAACGACGAACAGGCATGCGCAGGTCAGGGTGAAACAATTGTTTGTAAAAATCTACATATCCACGCCTGAACCGGAGAAACTATCGGTAAAAAGAAGGTGAAGGTATGTGGAAGGTATATATAAGTCTCTTGGTTATTCTTGTTGTCGGAGCTGCCTGCGGTCTGCAGCAGGGAGATAAATATCAAGGAATGACAAGCAGAGACGATGTTGAAAACATGGGCATGAACAATGAAGTGACCCGTGATACGGAAAATCCCCGTTCCATCGACAAGGTTGGTTATACATGGGGGTTGAAGCAGGATCGGGAAAACATGAAAGAAGCGGTTCAACAGCTGCCCGGCGTCGATGTGAAACGGATCATCCTTGAAGCGGGAGATGCGTGGGTGACGGTTGATATCGACGGGGAAGCGGACATGAGTGATTCGGAACTTTCGGAATGGAAGAAACAGATACAGGAAGCCGTATTCCAAGCCGTACCAAGATACGATGTTCACGTGAAAATCAAGTAAGAGAAGGAAGACCTTCAAACCCGGTACACATGTGTATCGGGTTTCCTCGTCATGAGGGCGGATGTCCGGTTGTAACAGGGATTACTCTATAATATAATTAGAATGTTATGGAGAAAGAGGTGCATATCATTGATCGAACGTTTACAAACGCTGGAAGATCGTTACGAGAAATTAAATGAATTGTTAAGTGATCCTGAGGTCATTTCAGATACAAATAAACTTCGGGAATACTCGAAGGAACAGTCTGGTCTGCAGGCGACTGTCGATGCTTACCGTGAATATAAAGAAGTGACAGAGCAGCTTGCTGATGCAAAGGCGATGCTCGATGATGAGTCGGATGCGGATATGACGGAAATGGTAAAAGAAGAAATCAGAGAATTGTCCGGACAGAAGCAGGAACTTGAAGAACGCCTGAAAGTTCTGATGCTGCCGAAAGATCCAAACGATGATAAGAACGTTATTATGGAAGTGCGTGGAGCTGCCGGTGGAGACGAGGCTTCTCTGTTTGCCGGGGATTTATACCGCATGTATGCGCGTTATGCGGAATCTCAAGGCTGGAAGACGGAGGTTTTGGAAGCCAACCCGAGTGATGTTGGTGGTTACAAGGAAATCATCTTCATGGTTAATGGAAACATGGCTTACTCCAAGCTGAAGTTTGAGAACGGTGCGCACCGTGTGCAGCGTGTCCCTGAAACGGAATCAGGCGGAAGGATTCACACCTCGACTGCAACGGTCGTCGTCATGCCGGAAGCGGAAGAAGTGGAAGTGGAAATCCATGATAAGGACATTCGTGTTGATACCTTCGCGTCAAGTGGACCGGGAGGGCAGAGTGTCAATACAACGATGTCCGCTGTACGTTTGACTCATGAACCTACAGGGATCGTTGTGTCCATTCAGGATGAGAAGTCACAGATTAAGAACAAGGAAAAAGCGATGAAAGTACTTCGTGCCCGTATTTATGATAAATTCCAGCAGGAAGCGCAGGCAGAATATGATGAGAGTCGGAAGTCAGCGGTAGGAACCGGCGACCGTTCTGAACGTATCCGCACTTACAATTTCCCGCAGACGCGAGTGACGGATCACCGAATTGGATTGACGTTACAGAAGCTCGATCAGGTACTGCAGGGGAATATGAGTGAAATTATTGACGCTTTACTGATGGAAGAACAAGCGAAGAAGTTGGAACAGCTCGGTGAATGATATGCAGCCTGCTTTTACGACGATTCAAGAAGCCCGCCGCTGGGCTTCTTCTTTTTTGCGGGACAGGGACAGAGAAACGAGAGTCGCTGACATGCTGTTGGAAGATTTGTTCGGCTGGTCGCGGGCCAAGCTGATGGCGTTTGAGACCGATCCATTTCCGGAAGAGCACCGGGAGGCATTTGTCCGCTCGGTTCTGGCTCATGCGGAAACGGGAGTACCGGTACAGCACTTGATCGGCACGGCTCCGTTCTACGGCAGAGAATTCAAAGTCGATCGTCATGTGCTCATTCCCCGTCCGGAGACGGAAGAGTTGGTGCATGGGATCATCGGTATTGTGGAAAGCTGCGGCATGAAGGATCCCCGTATCGCCGATATCGGTACAGGAAGCGGCGTTATCGCTGTTACAGCGGCGCTGGAAATACCGGGAAGTACTGTTCATGCAGTGGATATTTCAGAAGCCGCGCTTAAAGTAGCTTCTGAAAACGCGCAGGCGCTCGGAGCGGACGTCACGTTTCATCAAGGGAATTTCTATCAACCATTAATGGATGTAGAAGTGGATATCCTCCTTTCCAACCCTCCTTATATAGCTTGGGAGGAAAAAGGAGAAATGGCTGATACGGTTGTGGATTTTGATCCTGAATTGGCTTTGTTCGCCGATAAGAACGGATTGGCAGCCTACTTGACGATCATTGAACAGTTATCCACATGTAGACAACTACCGAAATGTATAGCTTTCGAGATCGGTTACCAACAGGGGCCGCAGGTGAAAGAGCTGCTGGCGACGGCTTTTCCAACATATAATGTTGAGGTGAAAAAAGATATAAATGGCAGAGACCGCATGGTGTTCGCGTTTGCGCCTTGTATGCGTATGTGAAGATCCCAGATTCATAGATCAGCCTGTTTAAAGTTCCGCTCCTCTGACTATACTAGCGACTAGTAGAGTACAGGGGGAATGGAAATGAAAAACGCGTGGCTGCTATTATTATCCTTATCTATCATTCTTATCGTATTGCCATGGGGACAGAGAACGGATGCTGATCAAACAGGAGAGAACTATCAAGTGATTCCGGATGAAGCGATCCGATTGAGAATATTGGCGGACAGTAATGCGCCGGAAGCCCAAGCGTTGAAGCGCGAGGTCAGGGACCGCGTTAATGCAGAGATTACGGAATGGGTGGAAGAATTGACATCAATCGAAGCGGCGCGTCAGCTTATACAGGACCGTCTCCCTGAACTCGAGGCAATCGTTGCTCAGACGTTGGAGGATAATGGGGTGGAACAAACCTATCACGTCGATTATGGAAAGAATGTTACATTCCCGACGAAGCTGTATGGACCGTTCATTTATCCGGCGGGGGAGTATGAAGCAATTCTCATTACGCTTGGAGAAGGGGAAGGGGACAACTGGTGGTGCGTTTTATTCCCTCCGATGTGTTTCCTTGACTTCTCAGACGGCACGAGCGTAGCGGCGGAAGAAGAAACACCGATAGAAGAATCAGAAGCGGATCAGCTGGAAGCGATTGCGGAAGAAGAAACGATGAAAGAGACGACGGAAGAAGAGAAAGAAGTGAAATTCTTTGTCGTAGAAATATGGGAAAATATCTTTTCCTAGCATAGCAGGCACACCCCTTTTCATAGAATAGAAAGCAAAAGGGGTGTGTTTTGTATGTATATTGAGAAAACAGAGAGGGATTCCTATCAGATCAAAGGGCAAAACGGAAGTATCGGAAGCTTCCACATACGCCGGTTACCGGCCGGTATTGGAAAGCTGGAACGCCTGCAGGTCAGTAGAGAGGTAAAGCCTGGACACCTGCTTGCAGTGTTTGAATTGATACAAAAATACGTAAAGGAAACGGATCTTCGAGCGCTTCTCGTAGAAAGTCATTCGGAAACGCTGGATTTCTTGTTGCAGCACCAATCCTTTCAACGGGACTCTGTCGAATCAGGCGTGTGGATTTATGAGGTTAATAACAAGTGACTGTGGGTAAGTACCACACTTATACACAACGACTCATTTTTCTGTGTATAACGTGTGGATTATTTTTTATTCACACGCTTTCAAACTAACGGATTCTTTGGATATGTGGACAATATTGTGGGTAAGTTGGGGGCATCTTGTGAATAATGTCTATATTTGCGATATTTTGTTGAATTATTCATAATAGAGACTAGTAAATCACGATCGAGTAAGGTAGGAAAAAGGAGTACAGATGAGATGGATACAAAAATGTGGACAATGCCGGAGCAACCGGCGGTAACAGATGAAGCGATCGAAGAGGCGGCACGTCTGCTTCAATCGGGGGAGGTCGTCGCTTTTCCAACAGAAACGGTGTATGGACTGGGAGCGGATGCAACAAAGGAAGCTGCTGTTCAGCGCATATTCGATGCGAAAGGCAGACCTTCGGATAATCCTTTGATCGTCCATGTCGCTGATCGAGCTCAAGTGAAGGGCCTTGTATCTGAAATCCCTCCCGTTGCTGAACGTCTGATGGATGCTTTCTGGCCCGGACCTCTCACCCTGATCATGAAAAGCAACGGCACAGCTGCGGATAACGTGACAGCAGGATTATCATCCATCGGTATCCGCATGCCGGATCATCCGGTGGCTGCTTCGCTTATTAAAGCATCCCGCCTTCCGCTTGCTGCTCCAAGTGCCAACCGTTCCGGAAGGCCGAGCCCTACGCTTGCTGGGCATGTTCGTCAGGATTTAGACGGCAGAATAGCCGGTATTATAGACGGAGGAGCTACCGGAGTCGGTGTGGAGTCCACGGTTGTCGATTGTACGACGGAAGTACCAATTATCCTTCGCCCAGGTGGGATAACGAAAGAGGATCTTGAGCGCATTCTTTCAGAAGTGATTGTCGATCCCGCCTTAGCGAACGAGACGGAAAAGCCTAAATCCCCGGGCATGAAATATACCCATTACGCACCGGAAGCTCCGCTATGGCTTGTGGATGGAGAGGAAGATTTCTTTCTTTCCTGCCTTCAAAAGGAGAAAGCGAAGGGGCTTCGTGTTGGAGTCATAGCCAGCCGGGAACTGGCGCAGAAACTGGATCACTCCCGCGTTATTGCTTGTGGGTCGAGAACCGACGTGAAACAAATCGCCGTTCATTTGTATCAGGCGCTTAGGGAATTCAAAGAAGCCGACGTCGATGTCATTCTTTGTGAAACATTCCCGGAAACAGGTGTTGGAGCTGCTGTCATGAACCGGTTGACAAAAGCGTCCACGAAGAAACTCTCTCAGAACTAACATACCACTCCTTTTCTCGGCATACGATGATACAGCATGTCCGAGGAGGAGGATGAACAGTTGGAACAGCTGGTTTCGCTAGTTTTGTTATCGATTGCTTTAGGGTTGGACGCATTCTCTGTTTCGTTGGGGATGGGAATGCAAGCCGTCCGTCTGAAGCATGCGTTCTTTGCGGGCATTGTCATCGGAGCCTTCCATATATTAATGCCGGGACTCGGGATGGTCCTCGGTCAATGGCTTTCTGGAACGGCGAGTGAGTTTGCAGCCTTTGCCGGCGGAGTCATGTTATTTGGTCTTGGAGCCTACACGGTTTTCGCTTCTTTTACCGAAAAGCACTCGGTCTCCTATCGAATCACGGGAGTAGGGTTGTGGTTGTTCGCTTTAAGTGTGAGCATCGACAGCTTTCCTGTCGGTTTCAGTCTTGGTTTGAGGGATGCGGAAGTTATCCTTTCCGTATTGTCGTTCGGTTTGTTCAGTATGTTATTGACATGGGCAGGATTCGTGATCGGTCGGAGGGCCGGAAGCTTGTTGGGAACATCCAGTGAATTGCTCGGGGGAAGCATTCTGTGTGTACTCGGATTAAGTGCCATATTTTGACATGTTTTTCGAGTTGCCCATACCTGTGCTATTATGGAGAAAACGGACTATTGGTTAGGAGAAGAATGGCTATGAATATATTATTTGTATGTACTGGTAATACTTGCCGAAGTCCGATGGCTGAAGCGCTGTTAAAGTCAAAATGGGACAAAGGTGAGGTCCGCTCCGCCGGAATATTTGCAGGCAAGGGAGAACCATTGGCGAAGAATTCGGAACTGGTTTTGAAAGAGAAAGATTTGACGATGAATCATCAAGCGGTTAACGTGGATGATGATCTGCTGGAATGGGCGGACATAGTGTTGACGATGACGGATCGCCACAAGCAGACCTTAGCATTGCAGTATCCTTATCACCAAGATAAATACTTTACGTTAAAAGAATATGTGGTATTGGATGAGAACAAGTGGAACCGACTCAAGGATCTATACAGCAGCTTTGAAGAGAAGCGGTCGATTCTGCTGAGAAATGCTTCTGAAGACCACTCTGATCCCCAAGAGCTTGAGCAGCGTTTATACGAGGAATTGCAGCAGGAGATCGAAGAGATCAAGAGTCTAGAGGAAGAACTGCCGGATCTCAATATATCCGACCCCTTCGGAGGCAGTATCCATATTTACAGATCGACAAGGGATGAGATTGAAAAATATTTGGACCTGCTTGTAGCGAAATGGCAGGGCGACAAGGCTTGAGAGTGCTCAAGTCTTTTTTTGTGGACAAAAAAACAGTAGTTGTGGTGCTGGTCGTCGGCAGGATTGACACCTATAATGGAAACTGGCACGATTAGATATAATATTAATGAAAGATAGGAGTGTCGTAGATGAGAGTAATCCTTGCCTCTGACCATGGTGGAGTCAACCTGCGTAAGGAAGTGGCGGGTGTTCTGGAAGAGTTGGAAATAGAATTCGAGGATATAGGGTGCGACTGTGAAGGTTCCGTCGATTATCCGGATTATGCCATTCCGGCTGCGAAGCGGATTGCGGATGGAGAATTCGACAAGGGAATTCTGATCTGTGGCACAGGAATCGGCATGTCCATTGCTGCCAATAAAGTGAAAGGAATCCGGGCTGCGCTGGTCCATGATCTGTTCACGGCAAAGGTAACGCGGGAGCATAATGATTCTAACGTTCTTTGTATGGGAGAACGTGTTATTGGTCCGGGATTGGCGAGGGAAATCGCAAAAACCTGGGTTTCGACAAATTTTGAGGCGGGTCGGCACAAAACTCGCATAAGTAAGATTGCCGAATACGAAAATAAGTAATACAATGGGATGTAGAAAAGCGGATGCCGTCAAAAGCGGAAGCTGACAAAAAAGAGGAGCGGTATGGTGCTTCTCTTTTTTCATAGTTCTGCCAGGAGGTGGATGAGATGGTAGATGTACATGCTGTGCAGGAAGATGTCCGTAAGACAGCGGAGCAATTGGTAGAGGGTGGTTCCATCCGACGAGGGGTATTTGTCATCGGTTGTTCAACGAGCGAAATCGCCGGGGAACGGATCGGTACATCCGGAAGCGAAGCGATTGCGGAGGTCGTCTTTAAAGAATTACAGCAGTTTCGGCGTGCCGGGGAGTTGGAGCTTGCTTTCCAATGTTGTGAGCACTTGAACCGAGCATTAGTCGTCGAACGTCCAGTTATGGAAAAGTACCGCTTAATGGAAGTCGCTGCGGTCCCGGTTCCTAAAGCCGGTGGATCGATGGCATCGTATGCGTACAAGCATATGGAGGATCCGGTCTTGGTGGAAAGAATCGAAGCTTCAGGCGGACTTGATATCGGAGATACTCTGATCGGGATGCACTTGAAGCGGGTAGCCGTACCGCTCCGGATCGCGCAGAAATCCATTGGCCGGGCACATATTACAGCTGCCACAACACGTCCTCCTCTGATTGGCGGGGCTAGAGCTGTTTATGAGAGGGTTGCAGAAGAAGGTTCTTGTGATTAAAGGAATGGAAAGGGGAAAGTTTTGACAATGAATCATGTTAAATCAGTAGACGCAGAGGTTTTTTCAGCTATTCAGGATGAAAAAGGGCGCCAACAGGACAATATTGAATTGATTGCATCAGAAAACTTTGTTTCCGAAGCCGTTATGGAGGCTATGGGATCTGTTCTTACCAACAAGTACGCGGAAGGGTATCCTGGACGTCGTTATTACGGCGGTTGTGAACACGTGGATGTTGTGGAGAACCTTGCCCGTGATCGTGTGAAAGAGTTGTTCGGTGCCGAGCACGTTAACGTACAGCCGCACTCCGGTGCACAGGCGAACATGGCTGTTTACTTCACTATATTGGAGCCTGGTGATACGGTTCTTGGTATGAACCTGAACCACGGCGGTCACCTGACACACGGCAGCCCTGTCAACTTCAGTGGGAAGTTGTACAACTTTGAAGAGTACGGGGTAGATGAAGAAGGTCAACGTATCGATTATGATGCTGTCCTTGCTAAAGCAAAAGAAGTGAAACCGAAGCTGATTGTAGCTGGTGCGAGTGCTTACCCTCGTGAGATCGACTTTGCCAAGTTCCGTGAAATTGCTGATGAAGTCGGTGCCTACTTGATGGTCGACATGGCTCACATCGCCGGTCTTGTAGCTTCCGGTCTTCACCCGAACCCGGTACCTCACGCTCATTTCGTAACGACGACAACACACAAAACTCTTCGTGGTCCGCGAGGCGGCATGGTTCTGTGTATCGAAGAGTTCGCCAAACAAATCGATAAGAACGTTTTCCCTGGTATGCAGGGCGGTCCTTTGATGCATGTCATCGCAGCCAAAGCTGTATCCTTTAAAGAAGCCCTGCAGCCGGAATTCAAAGAGTATTCCCGTCAAGTCATCGCCAATGCGAAACAGCTTGCTGCATCCCTTACGGAAAAAGGAGTCGATCTCGTTTCCGGCGGTACGGATAACCACTTACTGCTTCTTGATCTTCGCAGTAAGAATCTGACCGGTAAAGTTGTCGAGAAGGCTCTTGATGAGATCGGAATCACAACGAACAAGAACGGCATTCCTTTCGATCCGGAAAGCCCGTTCGTTACCAGCGGTATCCGCGTAGGTACGGCAGCGGTAACAAGCAGAGGCTTCAGGGAAGAAGAGATGAAAGAGATCGCTGACTTGATCGCTTTCACTCTGGATCACCATGAAGATACGGAGAAGATGAAGGAAGCGGAAACGCGTGTCCGTGAACTTACTTCCCGTTTCCCTTTGTATCAAACCCTTAACTATTCCTCTTTATAATTTTAAAAGGAAGCCCTCCCGGCCTTGCCGGGAGGGCTTTTTAGTATGTCGCAGAGATATTCTTCACAGGGGAAGGGACTCTTGCTCTTGCGGTTGTTTATGTTCATGTAATTATTTCCTTATCTTTGAGACTTCGGAACCGTCAATCCTTTTATGGCGTCGGTCTTTGTCTGGATAAATGACAAGATGTCGATTCCCGGGTTGCAGGGACACTACTTTTTCAGTACAATTTAAAGGATGTAAACACTGAGAAGGAGTGATTGGCAATGGCGAACGTTTATGTACTGGATCATCCATTAATTCAGCATAAGTTGACGTACATACGCAAAAAAGAGACAGGAACGAAAGATTTCCGTGAATTAGTTGATGAAGTAGCGGCACTGATGGCATTCGAAATTACCCGTGACCTGCCCCTCGAGGAAGTAGAAATCGATACACCAGTGGTGGAGAACGCCAAAGCGAAAGTGCTGACTGGTAAGAAGATCGGTCTTGTGCCGATTCTACGTGCCGGTCTCGGCATGGTAGACGGTATCGTTCAATTGATTCCTGCTGCGAAGATCGGGCATGTCGGCCTTTATCGTGACCCAGAGACGTTAAAGCCAGTCGAATACTATGTCAAACTTCCAAGTGATATTGAAGAACGTGAACTGATCGTTATCGATCCGATGCTTGCGACAGGTGGATCCGCAAATGAAGCCATTCACTCACTGAAGAAACGCGGTGCACGTCAAATCCGTTTGATGTGTCTCGTTGCAGCACCGGAGGGTGTGGAAGCTGTACAAGAAGAGCACCCGGACGTAGATATATATCTTGCGGCGCTTGATGAGAAGCTTAATGAGAAAGGTTACATCGTACCAGGCCTCGGAGATGCTGGGGACCGTTTGTACGGCACAAAATAAGAGGTACATTTCTTCATTAAAGGAGAATGATGATGGCAGATCGTATTAAAGTGATGACAATCTTTGGGACAAGACCTGAAGCAATTAAGATGGCTCCGCTTGTTCTTGAATTGAAGAAGCGGGCGGATCAGTTCGAACCGATTGTTACCGTTACGGCTCAGCACAGGGAAATGTTGGATCAGGTACTGGCAATTTTCGATATTCAACCCGATTTTGATTTGGATATTATGAAATCCCGTCAGACGCTTGCTCAAATTACGACCCGCGCGTTGGAAGGTCTCGATGAAGTAATGAAAGAAACCAAACCGGACATGGTTCTTGTGCATGGCGATACCACGACGACATTCGCCGCATCCCTTGCCGCCTATTATAATCAAATTCCAGTCGGCCACGTCGAAGCCGGTTTACGGACATGGAACAAATATTCTCCATTCCCGGAAGAGATGAATCGCCAGTTGACGGGGGTTATGGCGGACCTGCATTTCTCTCCGACCAACAAATCGCGTGATAACCTCTTGGCGGAAGGGAAGCCGGAGGAGCATATCTTCGTAACGGGTAACACAGCGATTGATGCGTTGAAGACGACGGTAGATGAAGGGTATTCTTCAGAAATCCTTAAAGAAATAGGGGATAAACGACTTGTTCTCATGACTGCCCACCGTCGGGAAAACCTTGGGAACAACATGCGGCAGATGTTCCGTGCGATCAAGCGTCTCGTGGAAGAGCATGATGAAATTCAGGTCATTTATCCGGTGCATTTGAATCCTGTTGTTAAAGAGACGGCGGATGATATTCTTGGGAATGATGATCGAATCAAGCTGATCGATCCGCTGGACGTCATCGATTTCCATAACTTCGCTTCCAGGGCACACTTAATTTTAACCGATTCCGGTGGAGTCCAGGAAGAGGCACCGTCTCTTGGTGTGCCTGTCCTGGTGCTTCGTGATACGACGGAACGCCCGGAAGGGATCGAAGCAGGTACATTAAAGCTTGCAGGTACGGATGAAGATCATATTTTCCACCTTGCTCATGAACTGCTTTCAGATGAAGAGAAGCATCAAGCGATGGCTCAGGCTTCCAATCCTTATGGGGATGGAAAGGCGTCTGCGCGTATTGCGGAAGCGATCCGCTATTTCTTCAAACAGCGTGAAGATAAACCTGCCCCGTTTGAAATTGAATAGTCACACAACGACCGAACCCACTCCGGGGTTCGGTTTTTCTTTTGTCGGATGTACGTATAAATGAAAGGTTGAGACAGAAGCTAAAGGTAAAAAAAGGGGTCGCCGTCCTATGCGATTATGGTTGCTTGCCGTTATGGCTTTTGCTTTGTTGACTGGTTTTGACCCACCTGATCCTCCCGAACCATCAGAGGAAGTAACCATCATTGTGGAAGTAGAAGAGAAACCTTCTGATTTCCAGGAGATGTTGGAAGCCCGCCTTCCCCGGTTGGAAGTAGTCGCCGTCTATGATCGTTTGTTCAACGGCTTGGCGGTTCGGGGGAAAGCGGAGGAATTGGAGAAGCTTGCCCGGATGGATATGGTGACCAATCAATATCCAGTTCAAACGTATCGAGCACTTGGAGATGATGAAATGACGTTCTCGACGGAAAAACTGAGAGAAAATCTTTCCTCATCCTATACGGGCAAAGGTGTCAAAGTCGGCGTCATCGATACAGGCGTGGATTACACGCATCCGGACCTTAGGAAGAATTACAATGGAGGATTTGATACTGTTGATTTCGATAATGATCCGATGGAAACGAAAGGGGAAGGAGCGACCGCGCACGGATCTCACGTTGCTGGAGTAATCGCGGCAGACGGCAAGATGAAAGGGATTGCCCCTGACGCCAGGATTTATGCGTATCGAGCGCTCGGCCCTGGTGGTGTCGGTTCTTCCGTCCAGGTGATTGCAGCTTTGGAGAAAGCAGTGAAGGAAGGGATGGATGTCATCAATCTTTCTCTCGGGAATGATGTCAACGGCCCGGATTGGCCGACGACCCATGCCGTCAACAAAGCGGTCGAACTCGGGACCGTTGTCGTCGTTGCCGCCGGAAATTCGGGTCCTGATGCCTGGACGGTCGGTTCCCCAGCCACTTCCTCGGAGGCGATTACCGTGGGGGCATCGGCTTTATCGATGAAAATACCGGTTTTAAAAGTGCCGGGTGTACGTGCTAAAGTGCCGCTGCAATTGTTCGCCGGGTCGAAGCAGTGGCAGTTAAGCAGAAAGTATCCCGTTGTTTATGCTGGGAAGGGGGAGGGACATCTCGGAGACTTGCGCGGAAAGATAGCGTTAGTGGAGCGTGGGACCATTCCTTTCGTGGAGAAAGCGATAAAAGCGTATCAAGCCGGTGCTGTTGCTGTTTTGATTTATAACAATGAAGAGGGGGCATTCCAAGGTTCCTTGGACGGTCAGAAGCTCCCGGTACCCGTCGCTTCTCTTTCCAAAGAGGCCGGTGAATTTTTGGTGGAGGAAGCGGTGGCACAGAATCAGTGGGTGGCGACGGAATGGGATACATTGAATGATCGTATCGCACCATTCAGTTCCCGGGGACTCGTTACAACCAACTGGGAAATCAAACCGGATATCGTCGCCCCTGGTGTGAACATTTGGAGCACGGTTCCGGGTGGATATCAGCCGATGCAGGGGACAAGCATGGCTGCCCCTCATGTCGCTGGTGCTGCTGCCTTATTGAAAGAAGCCCATCCGGAGTGGACCCCTGCCCAAGTAAAGACGGCCTTGGCTAGTACAGCAATTCCGATTAACGGAGAAGACTCTCTTCCTATGGAACAAGGGGCAGGAGCCATGGACATTGGGAAAGCGCTCCATCCGGATCTGATGATTGACCATGGAGCGCTTGCTTTTGGAAAAGTAGAAGGTGCTTTTTATAAGAAGAAGATCCGCTTCCGTGTAACTAACCCTACAGATGAGGTGGTCCGGTTGGAAATGGATCAGCCCAATATGAAGCATGGAGAATCCTGGTCCGTTCCGTTGTCGTTTGATTTATTGCCGGCAGAGGAGAAAGAGGTGGAAGTGGAGCTCAGGTTGACGACCTCCTTGCTTGACCCCGGTGTCCACCAAGGATATTTGACAATGAGAGGAAACGGTAAAGAGTACCTACTTCCTTATGCGTACGTAAATGAGAAAGCATCCTATCAACAAATATCAGGATTTGAGCTCGTGGATGAAGGAAAAGGAAAGGAAGCCTCCTACCGCTTTCATCTGGCAGAAGAAGTAGAGCGGATCACTGTCGATTTGTACAGGGCCGGGAGCTTCTTCTATGCCGGAGAGCTGCTTGATATCGACAATCCTGACGCAGGTATGAAAGAAGGAACGGCGAAGCTTGCTGCGGACAGTCTGGCCGGCAGTTACATCGCTGTCGCATTAGTGGAGACGAAAGATGGTATCGAACACTATGCGTTTCCTGTTTATATGGAAGGGTGAAATATTAAAAAAGGACAATCTGCTGCCGTAGCAGATTGTCCTTTTTATTTCTACTGCCATGCTTCGACAGCGTCTGTTATAATTGATAACAGAAGTACCTATTAAAGGGAAAATTTAGTGGTTAATAAGGAATATTTTGTATTGTCAGAAATGTGACGAAAATGTGAGCAAAGCATGTCGTGCATTTGTATTTTTAATCACAAACGCATTGACATGGACCTACCCCTATTGTATTCTTACATAGGTAGAATGATAAGGTTTTCATCAGTGACACCATAGGTTTTCAACAGATCATTCCATTGTCGGGAAAGGTAGAACTATGAACCAATCAAAACCCCCTTTTCGTGCGATGGCTTTGACAAGCAGCATCCTTTCCCAGCTCGCAGGCGGACCACTTGCCGGCGCATTTCTCGGGAACTGGCTTGACAGTCATCTTTCCACAGGACCCACATTTCTGATCATAGGACTTCTCTTAGGATTAGGAGCAGGTACATACGGAACCATTCATTTAGTACGAACGTACACGGGAGACGATTAATATGCAGACATATCAGCACATGATAGCCCGTCAAAGAAAATGGATGTTCTATCTTCTGGCTCTTTTCGTACTTGGATGGGGCGTAACCCCATGGCCGTCAATTTTCCTCGGACTTCTACTTGGAAGTGCATTGAGCTTCTACAACCTCTGGCTTATGCAGCGTAAGATTCGCATGCTCGGCGAAGCTTCTGCGGAAAACCGCAAAGTAGGAGGAATTGGCACCTTTACGCGATTGGCTTCCGGCGCACTGGCCGTAGTCATAGCCCTTCAGTTTGAAGAATATTTCCATTTAATTTCAGTAGTATTGGGCTTAATGGCAGCCTATATTGTCATTTTAATAGATTATCTGTTCCATAAATCAACAGTTTAGCAAGATGGAAGGTAGGTGAACAGTTTGAATCACGAATCACCGATATTAGAGGATGCGTTTGGGATCTCTTGGCTGGATTTCAACTTATCTAACGTATTGATGATGTTTGTTGCTTCCTTGATTGTATTTATCCTCGGCGTAGCGGCGACAAGGAATATGAAGCGATATCCGAAAGGGTACCAGAATTTCATGGAATGGCTGATCGATTTCATTAAAGGAATCATTGGATCAAACATGGACTGGAAGACGGGAAGGCTATTCTTGCCACTCGGCCTTACTTTATTCGCCTACATTTTCGTTGCCAACATGCTCGGGGTCGTAACCAATGGTGTCGTAGGGCATACGCTTTGGTGGAAATCACCGACGGCGGATCCCGGAATCACGTTGACGCTTGCAACCTTGGTCGTTGTGCTGACTCATTATTACGGTGTCAAGTTACGGGGCGGCAGAGAATATGCTAAAGGATTTATTCGTCCTTTGCCACTATTGCTTCCTTTCAAGATCATCGAGGAATTTTCCAATACGCTGACACTCGGTCTGCGTCTTTACGGTAACATTTATGCAGGAGAGATCCTATTAAGCCTGCTCGTTACAATGGCAGCGGGTGGTATAGGAGGATTTATCGGGGCAACCCTTCCGATGATTGCATGGATGGGCTTCAGTACATTCATCGGCTTTATCCAGGCGTTCATTTTCGTTATGTTAACGATGGTTTATATGTCTCACAAAGTGAGCGAAGACCATTAATATAAAGTAATATAATCAACTTTTTTAAAATATTAAGGAGGATTTTCATTATGGGTCTATTAGCAGCTGCAATCGCAGTAGGTTTAGCGGCACTTGGTGCTGGTATTGGTAACGGTCTAATCGTAAGTCGTACAGTAGAAGGGATTGCGCGTCAACCAGAATTGCGCAGTGCTCTTCAAACAACAATGTTCATCGGTGTCGCACTAGTAGAGGCGATTCCTATCATCGGCGTTGTTATTGCATTCATCGTAATGGGTAGATAAAGCGGACGAGTATATACGCTTATGGCGAAGTTCAACTCCATCGATCTTCGCCTTTCCTTTATACTTTACGAAAACTATATACCCGCAAGTCATGGTAAGAAAACTTCGACGGAAGCTGTTTAACAGCGGAAGCCGGGTTTTTCGCTTGTAAGGCACCGCCATCGAGGTGGGATGAGCGGTTCCTCAGGCAAAAACCTGTTACGAGATGGTGTGGAGAGGAGTGAAAACTGTGCAAGGATTCACAAATAGTCTGGTCCTCGGTGCTGAAGGAGGACTACATGTTGGTGATATGATCGTTCAGCTCATTTTCTTCCTATTGCTGCTTGCTCTTTTGGGTAAGTTTGCTTGGGGACC
This sequence comes from Halobacillus sp. BAB-2008, assembly GCF_000328325.1. NCBI lineage: Bacteria > Bacillati > Bacillota > Bacilli > Caryophanales > Bacillaceae > Halobacillus > Halobacillus sp. BAB-2008. Next base: position 79,716 of record NZ_ANPF01000001.1, read on the forward strand.
ATTGATGAATATGATGAAAGAACGTGAAGATTACGTAGCTAATGAAATCAATACGGCGGAGAAAAGCCGTGAAGAAGCGCAGCGCATGCAGAAGGAAGCTTCTGATGAGCTGAAGGCGACTCGCCAGGATGCACAGAATATCATTGAGGATGCCCGTAAGACGGCTGTCCAACAGGAAAAAGATATTCTGGAATCGGCCCGTGCCGAAGCAGAGCGCATGAAAGAATCGGCTCGACAGGAAATCGAACAGGAGAAGGAGAAAGCTGTCCAGGCTCTTAAAGATCAAGTTGCATCCATGTCTGTCATGATTGCATCGAAAGTGATCGAGAAGGAACTCTCCGAGAAGGATCAGGATACATTGATCAATCAATATATCGATGAGGCAGGTAAAGAGCGATGAGCGAAATGATCATTGCAAAACGCTATGCGGAAGCTCTTTTTCAACTTGGAAAAGAGAGATCTAAACTAGAGCAGTTCGAAACGGAATTATTGACATTGCGTGAAGTATATAAGGGCGATGCCCAATGGTTGGCTTTCCTTAAGCATCCACGTGTGACTATCGATCAGAAGAAAGAAGCGGTGCGCCAGTCGCTCCAGTCTTTCTCTGTTGAAATCGTAAATACGGTTCAGCTCCTCGTCGAGCGTCACCGGGAGGATATCATCGTGGAGATGATCGGGCAGTTCATCACTATGATGAATGATGCCAAAGGAACGGCGGATGCGGATGTTTACTCTGTGCGCGAGCTCTCTAAAGAAGAGAAGCAGCGTGTATCAGCGGCCTTCGCACCAAAAGTCGGTAAACAGTCTTTGAACCTTAGAAATATTGTAGACCCTTCCATTCTCGGCGGTCTACGTGTAAGAATCGGCAATCGGATCTTCGATGGATCGGTCAGCGGGAAGCTGCGCCGCATCGAACGTAAGCTGATATCTACGAACAAATGATGATAGGGGTGAAATGGCATGAGCATCAAAGCTGAAGAAATCAGTGCGCTGATTAAGCAGCAGATTGAAAACTATGAATCAGATATAGAAGTCAATGATGTGGGGACCGTAATCGAGGTCGGTGACGGGATCGCACGTGCTCATGGTCTTGATAACGTCATGGCCGGTGAGCTGGTTGAGTTCTCCAATGGTGTTATGGGCTTGGCACAGAACTTGGAAGAAAGTAACGTTGGTCTTGTCATTCTTGGACCATATACAGATATTAAAGAAGGCGATGAAGTTCGTCGTACAGGACGTATCATGCAGGTGCCTGTAGGAGAGGAAATGCTTGGACGTGTCGTAAACCCTCTAGGCCAGCCGGTCGACGGACTCGGACCGATTGAAACGACGAAATCCCGTCCAATCGAATCTCCGGCACCAGGGGTTATGGATCGTAAATCCGTACACGAACCTCTTCAAACCGGCATTAAAGCGATCGATGCACTTGTTCCAATTGGACGTGGGCAGCGTGAATTGATCATTGGTGACCGTCAAACCGGTAAAACATCTGTCGCGATCGATGCGATTTTGAACCAGCACGATCAAGACATGATATGTATCTATGTAGCGATCGGGCAGAAAGAATCTACTGTCCGTGGTACGGTGGAAACATTGCGCCGTCACGGGGCTTTGGATTACACGATCGTCGTAACTGCAAGTGCTTCCCAACCTGCACCACTTCTTTACCTGGCACCATATGCCGGCGTTGCAATGGGAGAAGACTTCATGTACAACGGAAAGCACGTACTTGTCGTTTATGATGACTTGTCCAAGCAGGCAGCTGCTTATCGTGAACTTTCCTTGCTGCTTCGTCGTCCACCAGGCCGTGAAGCATTCCCGGGAGACGTATTCTATCTTCACTCCCGTTTGCTGGAGCGTGCCGCGAAGCTTAGTGATGCGAAAGGCGGAGGGTCTTTGACTGCTCTTCCATTCGTAGAAACACAGGCGGGCGACATCTCTGCCTATATTCCAACGAACGTTATCTCCATTACAGACGGACAGATCTTCCTTCAGTCCGACTTGTTCTTCTCCGGTGTACGTCCGGCGATCAACGCAGGTCTTTCTGTATCACGTGTAGGGGGATCCGCACAAATTAAAGCGATGAAGAAGGTTGCAGGTACCCTTCGTTTGGATCTGGCTTCTTATCGTGAACTGGAAGCATTCGCTCAGTTCGGTTCCGACTTGGATAAATCGACACAGGCGAAACTGAATCGTGGTGCCCGTACAGTAGAAGTACTGAAACAAGGCCTGCATCAGCCGCTTGCTGTTGAAAAACAGGTCATGATCATTTATGCACTGACGAAAGGTTTCCTTGATGATATTCCAGTACAGGATATCACTCGTTTCGAATCCGAGTTCCACCTGTGGTTGGACAACAACCGCAAAGAGCTGCTTTCCCAAATCCGTGAGACAGGTAAACTTGGTGAAGACAGCGATATGAGCGAAGCTGTCAAAGCGTTCAAGAAAACGTTTGTCGTTTCGGAGTAAATGAATGATAGCTGGAAAGGGTGGTGAAACAGCGTGGCATCCCTTAGAGATATAAAAGGTCGGATTACGTCTACGAAGAAGACGAAACAAATTACGAAGGCAATGGAAATGGTGTCGGCTTCCAAGCTGAACCGTGCCGAGCAGAATGCCAAAAAATTCGTTCCTTATAGTGAAAAAATCCAGGATGTCGTTGCGAGTATCGCAAACGGCGGTGGTGATGCAAGTCACCCGATGCTGGAGGCACGGGATGTGAAGAAGACGGGATATCTCGTCATTACATCAGACCGTGGGCTTGCGGGAGCATTTAACAGCAGCATTCTGCGTAAGGTTTACAACCAGATCCGTGATCACCATACATCTGCAGAGGAATATACCCTGATTACGATGGGACGTATCGGCCGTGACTTCTTCCGAAAGCGGAACATGCCTGTAGATATGGATATCACCGGTATCTCGGATCAGCCTGAATTCGCTGATATCAAGGATATTGCTTCCGATACAATTCAATTATATACAGATGAAAGAATTGATCAGCTGTATATTTACTATAACCACTATGTCAGTGCGATCACTCAGGAAGTGACGGAGAAGAAAATTCTTCCACTGACAGATTTGAGTCAAAGCGGCAAAGCCAGCCGAAGTTCTTATGAGTATGAGCCGAACCAAGAAGAGATTCTCGAAGTACTGCTTCCTCAATACGCAGAGAGCTTAATATATGGTGCCCTGCTTGACAGTAAAGCAAGTGAACACGCGGCACGGATGACGGCAATGAAGAGTGCGACAGATAATGCTGATGATTTAATCGGAGATCTGACGCTATCTTACAACCGTGCACGTCAAGCTGCCATTACCCAGGAGATTACCGAAATCGTCGGCGGTGCAGCCGCTCTCGAATAGGGAAAACCGTTTTTTGTTCAAAGTAAGTTAGGAGGGAAATCGATGAGTAAAGGACGCGTGACTCAGATCATGGGACCGGTTGTGGACGTTACATTCGACGAAGGCAGCCTCCCGGATCTTAATAACGCATTGCATGTCAGCTATGATGCGCAATCTGAAAATGAAACAAACGTCGACCTTACATTGGAAGTCGCTCTTCACCTTGGTGACAATACCGTCCGTACGGTAGCGATGTCATCTACCGAAGGTGTTATGCGCGGCACACCCGTTACAGACACAGGGAAACCGATCTCTGTACCTGTCGGAGACGTGACGCTTGGACGTGTATTCAATGTACTTGGTCAAAATATCGACCTGGATGAGCCACTGGGGGAAGACGTCCGCCGCGACCCTATCCACCGCAGTGCTCCTACGTTTGAAAACCTGGCGACAGAGACAGAAATCCTTGAAACAGGAATTAAAGTCGTCGACCTGCTTGCCCCTTATGTTAAAGGTGGTAAAATCGGACTCTTTGGTGGAGCCGGAGTAGGGAAAACCGTATTGATCCAGGAGCTTATCAATAACATCGCCCAGGAACACGGTGGTATTTCCGTATTCGCGGGCGTCGGAGAACGTACTCGTGAAGGAAATGACCTTTACTGGGAAATGACGGATTCCGGAGTTATTAAGAAGACGGCGATGGTCTTCGGTCAGATGAACGAGCCGCCTGGAGCACGTATGCGTGTCGCTCTTTCCGGACTTACCATGGCGGAATACTTCCGTGATGAGCAAGGTCAGGACGTTCTGTTCTTCATCGATAACATCTTCCGTTTCACACAAGGTGGTCTGGAAGTATCCGCCCTACTCGGACGTATGCCGTCAGCTGTAGGTTACCAGCCGACATTGGCAACAGAGATGGGTCAACTTCAGGAACGAATCACGTCCACGGATAAAGGATCTGTTACGTCGATCCAGGCGATTTATGTCCCTGCCGATGACTACACGGACCCTGCTCCAGCGACAACGTTCGCTCACTTGGATGCGACGACAAACCTTGAGCGTAAGCTTTCTGAGCAAGGGATCTACCCTGCCGTAGACCCGCTTGCCTCTACATCCCGTGCCCTTGATCCGGATATCGTCGGAGAAGAGCACTACGAGGTGGCGCGTGAAGTTCAGCGGACGCTTCAACGTTACAAAGAACTGCAGGATATTATCGCGATTCTCGGTATGGACGAGCTTTCCGATGAAGATAAGATGACGGTTGCACGTGCGCGCCGTGTTCAGTTCTTCCTGTCCCAAAACTTCCACGTTGCCGAACAGTTCACTGGTCAGCCGGGTTCTTATGTTCCCGTTGCGGAAACAGTGCAAGGCTTCAAGGAAATTCTTGAAGGTAAATATGACGATCTTCCGGAAGATGCTTTCCGCCTTGTCGGTCGCATCGAAGAAGTGGTTGAGAAATCAAAACAAATGCAATAAACGATTCGTGAAAGCGGAGGGGCTCTCCGGTAGAGTTCCTTCCTTCTTCACGATCACTGCCGAGGAGGAATACGTATGAGTACACTGACGGTGAGTGTCGTCACTCCTGATGGCCCGGTGTTGGAAGATGCATTTGAAATGGTGAGTTGTAAGGCGGAGAGCGGGGAACTCGGAATTCTTCCGGGGCACATTCCTATGGTGGCTCCGTTGACGATCAGTGCTGTGCGCCTGAAGGGCGGAGAGCGGTCGGAACGGATTGCTGTAAGCGGAGGATTTCTTGAAGTCCGTCCGGATAAAGTGACCATCCTTGCACAATCTGCTGAAAGGCCGTCGGATATTGATGCCGATCGTGCACAAATGGCAAAAGAACGTGCGGAACGCCGACTCCAAGATAAACAAGCCGATATCGATTTCCAACGGGCTGAAATGGCGCTCAAACGAGCCATCAATCGTTTGGATGTTTACGATAACACTTTCTGACTGCTTTCACATGAGAGCAGTTTGTTTTTTTGTAGAAAGTCCGAGTTTTGTTTCTATTTATTTCTAATTGTGGCTTAAAAAGTAAAATCCGCCAGAACAAACGGTTATTCCCCGGGAAATGAATCGTTTTATTTCCTCTTTTGTCGCTCGTTTTCCTATTCACAGCAACCGTTTGATAGTATGATGGAAAAGTCGACATTATTTAAGAAGGAGTGTTTGTTTTGGAACAGTATTTTGCTGAAGAAGCCATTCTCAGTATGACGTCCCATTTAATCTTCATCATCATTACGTGGCGTGTGCTTCAATCAGTGAATTTCGATTCGTTGTTCAGAAGAAACAAAGTTTTCGAAGCACGGATTCTCGTCATCCTGATCACGATTGCCATCGGCACGACAGTCAGTAATTTCTTTCTTGATTTCATTAAATGGTCGAACAGCCTGGTCTATTTGTTTTAAGGATTCATTTGTCTAATGTTGTTAGCAAATGTCCTGTATGAATCCCGCCTGCCAAGGTCAAACTTATAGTAAGTTGATGCTTGGGGAGGCATATAAAAATGAAGAGTGTTTTAACTGGAATTATTGCATTGCTTATCATCGGTACAGGTGCTTATCCACAGGAAATGATAGAAGGCCATGAAGAGCTCATGGACATTGCGTCATTTGCTGAGGATAAGCAGCTAGAAGTGAATGAGTGGACAATTACAATAAAAGAAACGATCGATGCTTCATCATTCGAGAAGATGCAGAAGGAAATCCTCTCTCTTACGGACCACAGGGAAATGAAGCGGGAAAATTTGAAGAATGCTGTAAAATATTCGGTGAAAAACCGACATAAACATTCAGATATCGTCGAATCTTATATATTGATTGTTCCCAAAAAAATGAAGAGCAGTGTGGAAATGGTTTATGCCATCGGAGGACAGGGAACACCCTCTTTAGAACAAGCGCAATCATCATCTTTACTGAAGGAAGTAAAAAGTCGACTTTTCTCGAAAACTGCTACCATTTTCTCTTGTCTTAAGGCGAATTATAATGGTATTATTAACGATGTTTTAGTATATCAAGAATTCAAAGAAGCTTTCAACGTTACAACAATAGATGAAGTCGACGAAGAAGGCTGGACTAGCAGATCCGGCCATACAACCGAATGGGGTCAGTCAATACCTACGGGGGATCAACCGATGAATGTTCAATTCGCATCAAGAACTTTGGGCGGGGAGACAAACATCACTATTGGCACACCCATTATTACTGCTGAATATTAATAATAGTGAATATGGACGCGGAGGAGAATGAACCTTGGAAAAAATCATCGTCCGTGGTGGGAGGCAGCTGAATGGTACCGTCAAAGTAGAAGGTGCCAAGAATGCCGTACTGCCTGTCATCGCAGCAAGTATAATTGCAAGTGAAGGAAAAAGCGTACTCCACGAAGTACCTGCTTTAGCCGATGTACACACAATTAACGAAGTAATCAGACATATGAACGCAGACGTCAATATGGTTGGAAATACAGTTACAGTGGATGCTTCTGGCAGGTTGGAAACAGAAGCACCAATCGAATATGTGAGAAAGATGCGCGCTTCTGTTCTTGTACTGGGACCACTTTTGGCCCGCTATGGCCATGCTAAGGTTGCCCTCCCTGGTGGTTGCGCAATCGGTTCCCGTCCTATCGATCAACACCTGAAAGGGTTTGAAGCGATGGGAGCAGAAGTAACCGTTGGTAACGGTTATGTCGAGGCGGAAGTAAACGGACGCCTGCAGGGCGCCAAAATCTACTTCGATGTTCCGAGTGTAGGGGCAACGGAGAACGTGATGATGGCTGCAGCATTGGCGGAAGGGAAAACCGTACTTGAGAACTGTGCCAAAGAGCCGGAAATTGTTGACCTTGCCAACTATTTAAACAAGATGGGTGCCAAGATTGTCGGTGCCGGAACAGAAACAATCCGCATCGAAGGTGTGGAGAAGCTTACAGGAGCTGTACACACGATCATTCCTGACCGCATTGAAGCGGGTACCTTCATGGTGGCTGCGGCTATCACCGGCGGTAACGTCCTTGTAAAAGGAGCGCTGCATGAGCATCTACGTTCTCTTGTATCCAAGATGGAAGAGATGGGTGTCATCATCGAAGAAGAGGGCGATGGATTACGTGTTATTGGTCCTGATATCCTGAAAGCGACGGATATTAAGACGATGCCTCACCCGGGATTCCCGACAGATATGCAGTCACAAATGATGGCTTTGATGCTGAATGCCCCTGGGACCAGCGTCATTACAGAGACCGTTTTTGAGAATCGTTTCATGCACGTCGAAGAGTTCCGTCGCATGAACGCTAACCTTAAAATCGAAGGACGCAGTGTAATCGTCGAAGGTCCTTCCACCCTTCAAGGTGCAGAAGTACAGGCGACAGACCTGCGTGCAGGTGCGGCACTTATTCTGGCCGGCCTCGTCGCAGATGGCTACACGCGCGTAACAGAACTGAAACACTTGGATCGCGGTTATGTTGATTTTGCAGGTAAACTTGCCGGAATTGGTGCGGATATTGAACGCATCCATGAAGATGAGCATTATGCAGAAGAACATGAACCGAGCGAATCTGTATCGACATTATAATATATACATCCTCATTGCTTGTCTGTTTCAATATTTTTGAAACGGGCAAGCTTTTTTGGTTCTATCATCTCCCATTTCTGGATACATTTTAGTAGAGATCTACTTTTGGAACCAGGAGGATGCGGATGAAGAAGAAAAGCAATGGAGTCGGACTACTCGCATTAGGGAGTTTGTTTATCGTGATACTAATCATTCCAACCTTGATCGTCGTACCTTTCACCAATTCCAACAAGACAGAAACCGTTCAGGAGCACCCTGAGGAACAAAAAGCTGCCAAATCGGCTTCAGCAGAAAGTTCTTCCCTCGCTGTCAAGGTTCTGCGCAGCAACAGTCAGGAAGTGGAGCAGGTACCGATCGAAACGTATGTTGCAAGGGTGGTAGCTTCGGAAATGCCTGTTAACTTCGAATTGGAAGCATTGAAGGCGCAGGCACTCGCAGCAAGGACGTATATCACTAGATATTTAGTCGAAGGCAGCAAAGTATCGGAACAGGCGGATGTCACAGATACCGTTAATCATCAAGTGTATAAAGATGAAGATGAGTTGAGAAATTTGTGGAAAGATGATTATGATGCAAATATGGCGAAAATCACCGAAGCTGTGGAAGCGACGGCTGGTGAGATCATCACGTACGACCATGAGCCCATCACGGCATCCTTTTTCTCTACGAGTAACGGCTATACGGAAAATGCCGGCGATTACTGGGAGAATGATATCCCCTATCTGCAAAGTGTAGAGAGCCCATGGGATGCTGATTCACCGAAGTTTACGGATCAAAAGGTTGTATCTGTATCTGAGCTTCAACAGACGCTCGGCGTTACCGTGGATGGTCTGAGTCAAACGTCCATTACGAAGACAGAAGGAAACCGGGTGGATGAAGTCCATTTCGGCAATCAAGTGTTTACAGGAAGAGAAGTGAGAGAAAAGCTCGGTCTTCCTTCCAGTGATTTCACGATCCAGCAGAAGGACGATCACATCATCTTCACGACGAAAGGCTATGGGCACGGTGTCGGCATGAGCCAATACGGAGCGAATGGAATGGCCAAATCGGGAAAAACATATAAAGATATCATCCAGCATTACTATCACAACACAGAAATTTCCCCATTAAGCACTCAGACGGCAGCCCTTGCTTCTGCTGAGGGTACATCGGAGGATCCATCGTCTGACTAAAGAGCGGCTCTTCGGAGCGGCTCTTTCTCTTATATTCGCATTCTTGAGCGTGTGTGCCTGGATTCCTTATTCGTTCATCATAAATTTTTCCTGTTCATGTATATATTGGCTCATAACTGTTCAGAATGGTTTTTGAGGTGATGAACATGAAAGAGGAAGGTAAAAAAAGCGTGACAAAATTAAAGTTTAAACGCTTGATGCGCAAGAAGTGGTTGTATCCAGCTTTGTACTTGTCTGTAGCAGCTCTGGTGCTCGTCGGTGTGTTCTGGTATCAAGGATCAAATGATGGACAAGATCAGGTTGCGGAAACACCGCAGTCCGACGTACAGGATGAATTCCTGACGAAAGACGGAGAAGAAGCAGTACCGGTCATGGACAGCAAAGAGAATCTGAAGATGCCCGTAGCGGACGAACAAGCAGCTTCCATCGTTACAAAATTCTATGATTACAACTCGTCTGAAGAAGAACAGGAAAGTGCACTGGTCCTATACAACAATAAATACTATCAAAGTGAAGGCGTCGACATCACTAGGGAAGATGGGGAAACGTTTGAAGTAACGGCTTCCTTATCAGGGACAGTCACGGAAGTGAAAGAAGATCCATTGTATGGTAACGTTGTAGAAATCAGTCATGAAGATGAAGTCGCAACGGTTTATGCAAGCCTTGAGGATGTAGAAGTGAAAGCGGGATCGGACGTTGCTCAAGGGGACGTTATCGGTTCTGCCGGACGCAACTCCTTCGGCCAGGCAAGCGGTGTACACGTCCACTTTGAAGTTCGTAACGAAGGACAGCCGATCAACCCGGAAAGCTTCTTCGGACAGCCGATGACTCAAATTAAAGAGAAGGCTCAAGAAGCTGAAGAAGCGAAAGAAGAAGCACCTGCAGAAGAGGATGCGCAAGGAACAGAAGAAGCTCCTGCCGATGATCCAGCAGAGGGTGCGGAAGAACAGACTTCCGACGATGCTTCTGAAGAGGCGCCATCTCAAGATCAGGCGGAAACTCCTGAAGATGGAAGCCAGGAAGATGCAGACGTGGAAGAAGATCCAACTCAAACCGAAGAAGGAGAGCAGGCACCGGATGAAGAAAGTGCTTCCTCCATCTCTTCTACACAAGCATAAAAAGAGGGCATCCGCCCTCTTTTTTTTATTGGTCGAATCGTTCCTTGTTTTGGAAGAAGGTCCCATATAATATAAAACGGCGCCTTCCCCGTATGTGGGAATATCCGCTGCCTCTAAGCAGCCCTCCTTTGGTGAAAAGGAGGGCTGCTTATTCCATGAAAAAATGGGCATAATCCGAAAGAACAGCAACACACTTGCATCCTGTGGCATATCCGGCAGGTTTCATTAATACAATGAGGATAACCGAGCACTCGGTAACATCCAGGGTGATACATCAGGATAAACACCTATGAACCTAAACGCCCACTTAATATCGCTGCGCTTTCCAATGAAGCCCACCCCCTTGGATAGTCAATCACAGGAGGCGAGTGGAGTGCATGATTACATCAAAGAGAGGACTATCAAGATCGGGGAGCACATTATCGAAACAAAGAAAACGGTGAGAGTGATTGCTAAAGAATTCGGTGTTTCCAAGAGTACGGTACACAAAGATTTGACGGAACGGCTTCCGGAAGTGAATCCGGAGCTTGCGAAGGAAGTCAAAAAGATCCTTGATTATCATAAAGAAATCCGTCATCTGCGCGGCGGAGAAGCTACGAGGCGCAAATATAAAACCCAAATCATAGAAGATCATCCGGTGCAGCCTCTCGCTTAAATAGATAAGTCCCCTCCCTTTGTCAAAAATCCTCGACATTGGTAACTTTTTTCTTTTCCCATGAGACGAATGTCGTAATTTTGTGATAGAATATAGAATTAGATGTGTAATGTACAAAGCCAAAATATACTCGAATCATTTGGGAAAAACTAAGTCAGCGAGATGACTGAAACGCCAATGTCCCAACGTATATCCGTTTCTCTTGAGCGGATTAGGTTTGGAGAGCGGTTATGCTTATACAATAGGGAGGATCTACAGAACATGTTTGCGAGAGATATAGGAATCGACCTCGGTACAGCGAATGTACTCATTCATGTAAAAGGTAAAGGAATCGTATTGAATGAACCATCCGTCGTAGCGATGGACCGGAATACAGGAAAAGTATTGGAAGTGGGCGAAGAAGCCCGTCGTATGGTAGGACGTACGCCTGGAAACATCGAAGCGATCCGACCACTTAAGGATGGCGTCATTGCGGACTTTGACGTGACGGAAGCGATGCTTAAGCACTTTATCCAAAAGACGAACGTGAAGGGATTCTTCTCTAAGCCGCGCATGCTGATCTGCTGCCCGACAAACATTACGAAAGTGGAGCAGAAGGCGATCAAAGAAGCGGCGGAGAAATCCGGCGGGAAGAAAGTGTACTTGGAAGAAGAACCGAAAGTGGCTGCGATTGGTGCTGGTATGGATATTTTCCAACCGAGCGGTAATATGGTTGTAGACATCGGTGGAGGAACAACGGATGTAGCTGTGCTGTCTATGGGAGATATCGTAACGGCGTCTTCCATTAAAATGGCCGGAGACAAGTTCGACCATGAAATACTTCAATACATCAAGAAACAATACAAACTTCTAATTGGGGAGCGTACGGCGGAAGATATTAAAATCAGTGTCGCTACGGTCTTCCCTGGTTCAAGAAATGAAGAGATCGAAATCCGCGGTCGTGACATGGTGTCAGGGCTTCCGAGGACGATTACGGTCAACTCAGAAGAAATTGAGAAATCACTGCGCGAATCTGTTCAGGCGATTGTTCAGGCAGCCAAGCAGGTACTGGAGCGTACGCCGCCGGAATTATCTGCGGATATCATCGATCGTGGTGTGATCATGACTGGTGGAGGAGCACTTCTTCACGGAATCGATCAATTGCTTGCAGAGGAGCTGAAAGTTCCGGTTCTGGTTGCAGAAGCACCGATGGATTGTGTGGCGACAGGTACAGGAATTATGCTTGAAAATATCGATAAACGGATTTCGACGAAGTTTTAATTTTTCTTGAGATTCGGAAGGAGCGATCACCTTGTTGAGAGGATTCTACACAGCTGCCTCAGGTATGAAGGCGAATCAGCGGATGCAGGAAACATTATCGAATAACATGGCCAATGCTTATACTCCAGGGTACAAAGCGGATCAAGGGACGATGCGGTCTTTCCCTGAGCTTCTGATTGAACAAATGGGAAGCCGCACACTGCCTACATCACGTGGAACGAAAATACCTGTCAACAGAGAAGTAGGATCCCTTAACACAGGTGTATATGTGCAAGAATCTATCCCTTCCTTCGTCCAGGGAGACGTAAGGGAGACGGGTGTCGGGACGGATCTGGCTCTCGTTCAGCAAGGCGTACCGGATGACGGAGGGATGGTATTCTTCCGTGTCAGCAACGATGATGGGGAAGAACGCTATACGAGAAATGGAAACTTCACGGTGGATGGAGAAGGGTTCCTTACGACCAATCAGGGCGGGTATGTCCTTGATGAAGCCGGGAATCCAATCAATACGTCCGGAATCGATTTTGTTGTAAACACGGATGGTACGCTTCAATTGGACGGGCAGCAGGTGGCTTTAGGCTTTGCCTACAGTGCTGATCCGGCATCCATGGTCAAGGAAGGCAGCGACTTGTTCCGTTCGGAGGAAGACCTGGCGGATGCCGGGGGAAATGAAGCCGTCCGTTTTGATGTGGTGCAAGGACAATTGGAACAGTCCAACGTTGATCCTGCGACCACGATGACGGAAATGATGAATACATATCGTTCGTTTGAAATGAATCAGCGTGTGTTGAAAGCATATGATGAAAGCATGCAGAAAGCTGTAACAGAAATCGGCAGAGTCCGGTAAAGGGAGGAACAGCCATGATCAATCGTTCCATGATTCAATCAGCAGTAACGATGGGCCAGCTGCAGACGAAGCTGGACTTGATCGGTAACAACCTGGCCAATAGTCAAACGACAGGATATAAAAGCCGTAGTGCTGATTTTTCCTCTCTTTTGTATCAGCAGATTGATAATCAGTCAGATAATCTTGCGGAAACGGGACGGCTCACACCGGACGGAATCCGGATCGGTTCCGGTGCCGGGATCGGACATACGAATCTTGATTTGAGTCTTGGAAGCCTTCAGGAGACGGGGCGCACCCTTGATGCGGCTTTTCTTCAGGAAGGGCACATGTTCGAGGTTTTAGTTCCGACAGAAGCAGGTATAGAAACACAGTACACCCGTGCCGGGAACTTTTATCTAAGTCCGTTGAATGACGGTGAAGTCATGCTGACGGATACGAATGGCAATCCAGTTGCAGGGGAAGACGGGGAGCGGATTGTCCTGGAAGACGGCTTTCAATCCATTACACTGAATGCGGACGGATCCGTTGTTGTACGGCGTAATGGAGCAGAAGAAACAGCAGGTAGGCTTGCTGTCGTTGATGCGGTCCGACCACGTATGCTGGAAGCTGTCGGCGGCAATCGATTCCGTATTCCGGACGGTATTGCTGCGGATGGACTGGTTACCGCGGTCCAGCCGGGAGAAACGGTATTAAAAAGTGGGACGCTGGAAACGTCTAATGTAGACGTTTCGAAACAAATGACGGATATGCTGATGGCTCAGCGTGCTTATCAATTTAACGCGAAGTCGATTTCGACAGGAGACCAGATGATGGGGCTTGTCAATCAGCTGAGATCATAATAGTAAGGAGTTAGACGACCATGGCAACAGATCCTAAAGCAAAAGGGACAAAGCAAATGAAAGAGAAGGAAACTGCCGTCAAACCGAAGGCAGGGAAGAATAAACCGAAGAAAGAGAAGACCACAAAGAAACCCCGCAGGCGGATTCTTCCGATATGGCTTCGGATCCTCATCGTTCTCCTCCTCAGTGCTCTTGCCTTACTGATAGGATTGATGGTCGGATATGGTGTGATCGGTGATGGTGATCCTACAGATGCGCTGAAAGTGGAAACGTGGCAGCATATATGGGACATCGTGACGAAAACAGAATAAAAACCGGGCTTGTCTTCATTATATGTGGAAGCCTCCGGAATATGACGACACGGACTCATGAGAGTCCGTGTTTTTTGTGTTCTTCCAATGTTTTCAAATTCCCCTATGGGGTATGAGGTAGATACAGCGAAGTCAGCCGGGAGGGAAACTATGAAAACAGATGTATTCATTGCAGGCGGCGGTGTAGGGGGCCTGATGCTTGCTGCGAAGCTTGCCAGCAGAGGAGTTCATGTCGTCATTGCAGAGCAGATGAACAGGAAATCGCCTGCTTATAAGGGGGAACTCCTTCAGCCGAAGACCATTGCTATATTAGACCGAATCGGCGTTGGAGAACAGGTGGAAGCGTGCGGTCATCCGATCGATCAGCTCCGTTTTCAGGAAGTCCACCGCAGGAAAGGGCGTCCGCCTGAAGAAATCAGTTTGACCGAGCTTGACTACGGCAGAGTAGCGAGCGTATATGATCATGCATTGATGGTCCCTCATGAGAAGACAAAGGATATCCTCAGAAATAAAGGGAAATCGTTTGAGCAATACTTTCACTACCTCCCGGGTGCCCGGTTCCTGGGCTTTGAGAACGGTGTAGCTGTCGTTAAACAGAAGAGGGAGAGAATATCAATCCAGGCGGATGTGTATGTCGGAGCAGAAGGGAGAAGCTCACCGACGCGCGATGCGATGAACGTCCATATGGAACGGAAAGAGTATAATCATCATTTCCTCACGGTCACTATTCCCCGTCCGGAACGTTTCACGAAGGGGAAAATCATTACAACTTCGAATGGTTTCCTTGGTTTATTCCCTTTGCCGGACAAAGAGATCCGTACCGTTTACCTCATTGAAGCAGGGAGTTATAAACAAATCAAAAAACAGGGACTCGAGCGGTTCTATGAAGCATACAGCGAGCTTGCGCCTGAATTAAAGGACGGCGTCCGCGCCATCAGAGACTGGCGCGATATCCAGCTTATGATTCCCTATACCTATCATGTCGATCGGTACTATGCCGGTAACCTTGTATTGATCGGCGACGCTGCCCACACGGTACATCCCATGGCGGGAGAAGGCATGAACTTAGCGGTGCAGGATGCCGACGTGCTCGGGGAACTGCTGGCCTGGTGTAAAGAAGAGGGAAAAAGCTATCATGAATACCTTCACTATTATGAAGAAGTAAGAAAGCCTCGTGTCTCCTTTCTCCTTACCTTGAGTCATATGTCCGCCCTCGTTTATTCTTTCCGGTACGAGTGGTGGAGAAAGCTGAGATGCAGGGCTGTGGAGCGGATGTATGAAGATGATAAGCTGCACGTTAAGCAGATGCTGAACATATCCGGATTAGGAAAATGGGATTTCACATTAACCGACAGGGCGGTTCAGGGAAACATGCTTCCGGCAAGAAAGAGGCGGGTGAAGGATACGGAACAGTACCGGCGCTTATTCTCGGAAGCGGAAGATTACCCTTGGATAAAAAATGAGAAAGGAAGGATCAGATGAATGAGTGGATCACCGTGATGCAGGCGAGGAAGTGGATGAAGAAGAATGAATCCTTTTTACCGATTTGGCATGCATATGTCGGATCGGAGCTCGACTTGTTTGATGAATTCGAAACGGCACGAACCATTGATGTAATTAGTGAGAAGACGGGGTATCCGATGGACCTGCTCTCTTCCTGGGTCAAAGTCGGTGTTGCTGTGAAGCATCTGAAGAAACGGCCTGGCGGGCGCTACCGCACTTCGAAGAAACATTGCGCAAGCCTCATGGGTGAACGATCGTCTCCAGGGGTGAAGGCGCTGCTTAAAGAAATGATGGAACTTCATATCCCTACTTTGTTGCAGTATCCGGATATAATGCGGTCGTTGGAGCGGGCGGAGTTCGATCATGACAGGCATGGAGAAGTCGTTGCCGAAACGTCTGCTCTGCTTGAGCATTTTGCCATGAAGAAAATAATGAAGACACTACGTGATAAAGACATCGACACGGTCATTGATCTTGGATGCGGAAACGGTTGTTATTTACGAAAACTGGCTGCAACTTATCCTTCCGTCCGGATGATCGGGGTCGATATCAACCAGAAGGTGATTGAGAGCGCCCGCGCGGCATCGGAGGGATACCCGAATATCGAATTTGTCGTCGGGGACGTCCATGACTGGAACCCGGAGGATAGGAAGGCGGATGTGGTGCTGCTACACAATCTCTTTCATTATATTCACCCGGATGAGCGGTCGGGTCTGCTCGAGCAGATGCATGGATATGTGAAGCCGGACGGTCTTATTTCCGTCATTACTCCGATGAATGAAACGATGTACGGAGAAGCCTTTTCCTCTGCGTTCAATAGTTTCTTCGTTGCCCATTCCAATTTATTTGCCCTTCCAGACAAAGCAGAGCTCGAACGTGTAACGAATAAAAGCAACTATGACCTGTTTGATCTGGACCCTATCGTTAAAGAGGGATCCTGGTACACGTGCTGGCTGAGTCCGTCCTCTCCGGTTCAGGAAGCCAGACAGACTGGTACAGACAGCAGGGAGCAGGTGCCGGTTTCTGCCGGGGAAAGTGCCTGGACAAGGAGTTCATGAAAAAAAGGCTGCCGCAGTAGTTATGCAGGCAGCCTTTTAAAGCTATAATCGTTTTCCTTGGACGAGGCGGATGATGAGTACAACCAGTGCGACCACTAAGAGAATGTGGACGAGGTTCCCTGCAATACCACCGATGACGCCAAGCAGCCATAATACCAATATGATAATAAAGATAGTCCAAAGCATGATTGTTCATCCTCCTTCCTTTAGATGTGTCATCTAGAAATTAGCATTCCCTAATTTCGGTATGTCAAACGAAATTGCGGAAAACGATTTGTTCCACGTGGAATCTACGCTTATAATGGAGAACAGGACTGATGAAAGGAGCAAGATGATGCTGGATATTGAACAAATCAAAGAAATTATTCCCCACCGTTACCCGTTTCTATTAATCGACCAGGTAGAGGAGATTGTCGAAGGCGAGCGTGCGGTTGGATACAAGAATGTAACGATAAACGAACCCTTCTTTCAGGGCCATTTTCCGGATTATCCGGTGATGCCCGGCGTACTTATTACAGAAGCCTTAGCGCAGATGGGCGCGGTTGCGATGCTTAAGAAAGAAGAAAACCAAGGGAAATTGGCGTTCTTCACAGGTATCGATAAGTGCCGCTTTAAGCGTCAGGTTAAACCGGGCGATCGGTTGAAGCTGGAAGTGGAAATCGTCCGTTTGAAAGGACCGATCGGCAAAGGGAAAGCGAAAGCCACCGTCGACGGGCAACTTGCCTGTGAAGCGGAAATCATGTTTGCATTGAAATAATGGAGAGACCCGGCAGCTGCTGCCGGTTTTTTTATTTTCTTGGTGGAATATGGATGGATTCTCTTCTTCTGGACATACTAGAGCACGTAATCATCAAAAAGGAGGAAATGTCCATGAAAGCTTTGTTACTTAAATTGTTGGTCGCTTTGTTCGCTGTTTCTCTTTTAGGTGCGTGTGCTTCGGAAGAGGAGCCCGCGGAGGACGATAACAACACAGAAGAGAATATGCAGGAAGAAGAAGATAACATGGAAGAGGATATGCAGGAAGACGAGAACAAGATGGAAGAAGATATGCAGGACGATGAGAACAAGATGGAAGACGATATGAATGAAGAAGAGAAGCAGAACGAAGAAGACATGACGAACGAAGATACGATGGAAAACGATGAAAACAAAGACAACGAATAATAAGTCTTAAAAAGCCGCTGTTCAGCGGCTTTTTTTCATGGACAGAAATAAGGCGATAATCAGTAGACAGAGACCACCGATGGTAAAGATCGGTACGAAGACCGGCTGAGCTTTGGGCGGGGACAGGAGAAATAAAGCGATGCCTGCTAAGAAAAGGGAGTAACCAGTCCATGCCATTCTTTTGTCCATTCGCTCAGCTCCTTTATCATCACGCCCGCCGGTGGCAATCTTTTGATTACGCCTTTATATCAAGGCTGTTTCCGAGATCCGGGTGGGGGATGGAGTTCTCCATCATCTCCACCATCCGGGCCCCTTTTGTATCGGCGTCCCCCATCACTTTATCCATCAATGCCAGGTTCGTCTGCTGTTTCAACTGTGTTGTGCTCAGCGCCATTGATAAGGCTGCAATATCCATTTGATCCCTCCTTCTTTTCTTGTATCGGAATACGAGAGAAGAGGATGAAGGGATATTTTGACCAGAGATTGTCTATATCCTTTGGAAAATAGGCGTCGGTTCGGTAGAATGAAGATAGAACAATTCATAAAAACTTTACAATTATAAGTTTCCAGTTTTTAGATGCGTGGAATAAGCGAATAGAGGTGATTATTGATGAAGTACAGAACGGCACAAGATTTAAAAGAATTATTGTTAGAAGAGCGAGAGAGAGTGGTCAACAACATTCCGCAGGAAAAACTGGATGTTTACCTTTACCTGCATACGGTGTTTGAAGATACGTATGTCCCGGATGACAAGCTCTATCAATTTATCTTCCGGCATTTCTTCCGATTGGATAATCCGAGTTTGACGAAGGAGTTTGAGAGCTGTTACTTCAAACTGATGGAAGAACAGCGGGACCATGAACGACCGAATATCGTCCAGATAACGAAACGTCTGTACGAAGTAAAGAACTACAAAGGGAATCCTACGATGCAGTTTCCACTTGCTGCCTCTATGCTGCATACCCTGAACCCCAGCTTCCCCTCGTATGACAGCGATATTGTTAAAGCGTTCGATTTCTCATCCACGTATCATCTGTCCGGTTTTGATAAGAAAATGAAACGCTACATCGCCCAGTACCAGCATACTTTCCATACGTTCGGTGAAATGATGGAGGATGAAGCACTGGAGCCGCTTTTTACTCATTTTGATCAGCGTTTCCCGGAATATGAGCTTCCCAAGATTAAGAAACTCGATCTGCTCGTGGCACAGCTCGGAAACAGCCTCCAATAGGCATCACGGCCGAACCGATCCGGTTTGGCTTTTTTTGTGCCCTCGTCGCATAACGTCTGTTATTTATTACCACAATAAGGGGCAGATGAAACGAAAGTACAGCATATTCCGACACGGGAAGCAGACACAATTTTGCCATTTTCCCCGGAATGCTGCAAGTTGCAATACATAGGGGAGTTTAGTAACATTAATCGTAATTATGACTACATGGTCAGCGGTTTGTATTCGGCGTACATAAAAGGTTCAGGGGAAACACATCGAAGAGAGTCTTTGAAGGAGAGGAAGTCTTGATGAAACAGCTGGTAATGGTGTTGTCGCTGGTAGTATTGGCGGCGTGTATGCAGGAAGAGACGGGTTCAGAGAAAGCGGAGGAGCGTGTGACCCCTGTTCAGGTGGATACAGTCCAAAAAGATGATTTCGTCATCGAACGGGAAATTTCGGGATCCGCAACGGCCGGGGAGCAGGCGCCTGTGACAGCCAAGACGCCTGGTGAACTGGTAACCTTGAATGTGGAGAAAGGCGACAGAGTGGAGAAGGGAGAGACGATCGGTGTCGTCGATCCTGGTAACGGAGAAAGTCAGGTGGAGCTGCAGGAATTGGCGGTCCGTCAAGCGGAGCAGCAGCTTGAGAATGCCCGGTTGTCCAAAGAACAAGCAGCAGCCGGCGTCGAGAATGCGGAAGATCAGGTGACGCTTGCCAAGCAGGCTTCTCAATCAGAAAAGAGTCAAACGGCCCAGGCGGCGGAAGCGGCTGAACAGCAGTACGAACAGGCAAAACAGCTGGCTGATGAGACACAGAAGCTGTTTAAAGAGGAGAAGATTCCTGAAGCGCTGTATGAGCAGGCGGCAAATCGCGCGGAGCAGGCACAGGCACAGATGAAGCAGTTGAGTGGGCAGGCGCCTGCATCTGCTTCCGCTGTCGCCCAGGCAGAAGCTCAAGTCGATCAGGCCGAGCAGCAGATCGAGCAGGCGGATATGGCCGTAGAACAGGCAGAGCTTCAAGTCGAGCAGGCGAATGTCC
This sequence comes from Halobacillus sp. BAB-2008, assembly GCF_000328325.1. Lineage (NCBI taxonomy): Bacteria > Bacillati > Bacillota > Bacilli > Caryophanales > Bacillaceae > Halobacillus > Halobacillus sp. BAB-2008. Next base: position 99,804 of record NZ_ANPF01000001.1, read on the forward strand.
AATTGGAACAGGCGAAGGAGCAGGCGGCGAACGAAGCAGTGACTGCGCCGGTTTCCGGAGAAGTGGCTTCCCTGAATGCATCAGAGGGGGACCTCGTTACGAACCAACAGCCGTTTGCTACCGTTGTCAGTTTGAATCCGATGACGATTACTGCTTCCGTGACTGCTGAACAATTGGATTTGTTTAACAAAGAGGAAGAACTGAAGGTCGATATTGGGGCTCTTGAAGACGAAGTCACTGCGACCGTCACGTATGTTTCATCTGTCCCGGACGACACCGGATTGTATCCTGTTGAAGCACGCGTAGATAATGGAGAAGAGACGATCAAACCCGGCATGATGGCAACTTTCCTTTTACCGGAAAAGGTGGTCGAGGATACGTTAATCATTCCGACAGACAGTTTAGTAGAAGAAAATGAAGAGACATTTGTTTATCAGATCGTGGACGAAAAAGCGGTGCAGGTTGCTGTGGAAGTCGTGGAAAGACAAACGGATCAGGTTGCTGTTACCTCGGAAGATCTCCCTTCAGATGCAGATGTCATCACTTCCGGGCAGTTGACCCTTACGGACGGGGATCTTGTACGTGTCATGAAGGAGGATTCTCCGGATGAAGCTCGTTAATCTTTCCGTCAAGAGACCTGTCGGGGTCATTATGGTCGTTGCCGCCATTCTTGCCCTCGGCTTCGTTTCTCTGCGTAATTTAACGATCGATCTCTATCCGGAAATTGAGCTCCCTATCGCTGTTGTTTCGACGTCCTATGAAGGGGCGGCACCTCAGGAAGTAGAGAAGCTTGTAAGCAGGCCGGTGGAGTCGGCAGTAAGCAGTATTGAAGGGCTGGAAGTTCTTCAATCCAGGTCTCAGGCAGGCTCTTCCCTCGTGCTGCTTCAATTCAATACAGGAGTAAATCTTGACAGTACGCTGCTTGAGGTGAGGGAAAGCGTCGATCAGGTAACGGGCGTCCTTCCTGAAGAAGCTTCCGATCCAAGTGTGCTGCGCTTCGATCCGCAGCAGCTGCCGATCATGACGATCGGCTTATCCGGCGGATCTCCGGCAGAGTTACAGCAGGTTGCCGAAAGTCGGATCGTCCCTTTTCTTGAGCGACAGGATGGTGTCGCCTCTGTCAGCGTGGAAGGTGGACAAGTAAGTGAGGTGCAGGTCCTTATCGACCGTGCACAGATGGCTCAGTATGGACTGGATTCGCAGACAGTCATTCAAGCGTTAAATGCCGCTAATCAATCCGCATCGGCCGGGAATATCGAGTCCGGTCAGAAAGATTTGCAGCTTAGACTGGAAGGGGAGTTTTCCTCGGTGGATGATGTGCGTGAGACCATCATTCAGTCTCCATCGGGTGCGAAAGTGACGCTCGATCAAATCGCGGATGTCGAGGAAACGCTTGTCGATGCCAATTCGATCAGCAAGGTCGATGGAGAGTCTTCGGTCGTGCTGTCCATCTTGAAGAAAACCGATGCCAACAGTGTAGAAACGGCGGATAATGTAAGAGCGGCACTTGGAGATTTGGATGAGGATCTACCGGAAGGGGTCGGGACGAGCATCGTCCTGGACACGTCCGACTTTATCAAAACATCCATCAACAGTGTCGTCTTGAATATTATTATCGGGGGAATCATATCTGTTCTGGTGTTACTCTTGTTCTTAAAGAGCTTCCGGGCAACACTGGTCATCGGTCTTTCGATTCCGATCGCCATCATTTCGACGTTCACGTTGATGTATTTCACTGGAGAGACGTTGAATGTCCTGACGATGGGTGGACTGGCGCTTGGAATTGGAATGATGGTGGACAGTTCCATTGTCATCCTGGAGAATATCGTCCGCTACCGGCAGCAGGGGTATTCTATGGTGGAGGCGGCAAAAGTGGGGGCATCGGAACTCGCGCCTGCCGTCGTTGCTTCCGCTACCACAACCTTGGTTGTTTTCCTGCCGATCATCTTTGTAGAAGGAATTGCATCAGAATTATTCACACCGCTTGCCTTGACGATCATGTTCGCACTGATTGCATCGCTTGCTGTATCGGTGACACTCATTCCGATGCTGTCTTCGAAATTGTTAACGAAGTCGTTGAAGGAAAACGGCCGGCGTTATTGGTTTGACCGCTTCCTTGATAAGGTGAATGACGTGTACCGTTCTGTACTGCGCTGGGTGTTGAAGTTCAGAAAAACGACGCTGGCGATTACGACGGCCTTGATTGCTGCAGCGATAGCGGTCATTCCATTTATCGGAACCGAATTCATTCCTCCTTCCGATCAAGGGCAGGTGGAAATCCAAGTCGAAATGCCTGCAGGTACATCGCTTTCCGAAACGGAGTCCGTCACAAATCAAGTTGATGAACAAATTGCAAAGTTCAAAGATATCGTTGACGTCAGTTATTTATCCATTGGCAGCGGTGGTATGGGAAGCTTTGGTAACGGTTCTACCGATTCGGCATCCTATACGATTCAGCTCATTGATCCTGAATCCAGGGAGAAGACAACCCAGGAAGTGATGGGGGAGCTCGATGAAGCCGTTGCTGGAATCGCAGGAGCGGAAATCGAGGTGAGTGAACTCGATGCCGGCCTTGGAACCGGAGCACCTCTTCAAGTCCAGTTGAACGGAGAAGAGTATGACGTCCTTGATGAGCTTGGAGAACAGGTTGCTTACGTAATGAACGAAGTCGACGGTGTAAATAACGCCACTTCTTCCACAGAGGAAGGACGTCCGGAAATGCAAATCAACGTCGATTCCCAGAAAGCGGCCCAATATGGATTGACGGATCAACAGGTCATCAGTCAAGTCCAGCTCGCCTTCAATGGTCAAATTGCGACAAGGTACCGGAACGGCACGGACGAAGTCGATGTCCGATTCATCTTCCCTGAGGAGGACCGGCAGACGATCGCCGATCTCGAAAGTATGCCGGTTCAATCTCCGAGTGGGGGGATTGTTCCTCTTGCGACGATCGCAGAACTGGAACAGGTCCAGGGGCCCGTCTCTCTGTTACGTGAAAATCAGCAGCCCCAGGTGAATGTAGAAGCGGAAGTCAGCGGTATTGATCTAGGAACAGCGACCGAACAAGTAAGAGCGGAACTGGAACAGCTGAATTTCCCGGATGGATATTCCTACACCATCGGCGGTCAGGCGCAGGATATGCAGGATGCGTTCGGCGATTTAGCTATCGCCCTTGTATTCTCTATTTTCCTTGTTTACGCCGTCATGGCGATCCAGTTCGAGAACTTCCTGTTCCCGTTCATCATCATGTTCTCGCTGCCGGCAACGATTGTCGGTATATCGGGTGGTCTTCTGTTGACTGGTCTGCCGTTCAGTCTTCCTGCTTTTGTCGGCATCATTATGCTCGCAGGGATAGTCGTTAACAACGCAATTGTTCTCGTGGATTACATCAATATTCTGCGTAGGAAATCGTATGACCGGTTGGAAGCGATTCTCGAGGCAGGACCGAACCGCCTGCGTCCGATTCTCATGACGACGCTGACGACGATCCTCGGCATGGTGCCGCTCGCCCTCGGTATCGGTGAGGGATCCGAAGCCCAGCAGCCTCTGGCGGTGACAATCATCTTCGGGTTATCCGTTTCCAGCTTGTTTACACTCGTGCTCATTCCGGTCGTGTACACGTATTTCGATGATATATCGAGAAAAGTGACTGGTTTCTTTCAGAGGCGGGTAGAGAAATAGTAGTGATTCCAAAACCCAAGCTTGTAAACACAGGCTTGGGTTTTTATTAAATGATTTTTTTATGAAAAAGGTGATCCAAATAGAACGTTGAAACGATAGCTGTTTAAGTACACGTCCAGGAAAAAGGAGGGGCAGACAGTGGAAAGAAAGTGGAAAATTTACTTTTCTATCGTGGGCACGATCGCCCTGTTGATGTTCTTATATCAGTCCAACGTGTTTGCCATGTGGACATCTGATGAGCCGGTGAGCAAGGGGAGCCGTAACGTCGTGAATACCGATATCTACCCATCGGGAGAGCAGGCGGACGAGCAGACGGTAACAGAGGAATTCCGAGTCTTGAATGAAGAGAATAAAGAGCGGGCGGAAGAGGCGGAAGCAGGAATAGTTCCGGTAAATATTAAAATTCCTGCCATCGACGTCGATGCCGCTGTAGAAAATGTCGGTGTCCTTGAGAACGGGGAGATGGGAGTGCCGGAAGACCCGTCAAAAGCGGGCTGGTTCGAGCCTGGGACTCAGCCAGGAAAACAGGGAACGCAGTCATAGCGGGCCATGTAGACAGTCACACCGGTCCTGCTGTCTTCTACGATCTGGAGAAGCTGGAGCCGGGGGATGAGATAACGGTTACGGATGACGAAGAAAAAGAGAGAACGTATGTAGTGGAACGGATGGAGAGCTATCCGTGGGATGAATCTCCGATTGAAGAAATTTTCGGTCCGACGAGTGAAAAGAGGCTGAATGTAATTACCTGTACCGGTGAATTCATCCGGGATAAAGGAGGTCATCAAGACCGGCTCGTAGTCTACACTACTCTGAAGGAAGAAGTGGAAGATGAAACAGAACTTCCTTCTCCGACAGCCGTGGAAGTGAGTGGTTCCTTCGTAAACTGGCACGCCGTCCGTAAAGACGATGTTGTCGGATACCGGGTGTACCGCAGCGCAGATGGCGAAGACTTCGAACAAGTGGCCAGCATCTCTGCGCATGAAAGAAAGACATATGTCGACCCTGAGGCGGGAAGTCATATCTATTACGTTACGGCGGTTGATGCGGAAGGGAATGAATCCGCGCCATCCGTGAAATCGAATGAGAATTGATTAAAAAAACTGGTGTTCCAACCGCATGCTGATCAGTAGGCGGTGGTCCTCCAGTTTTTTTGTTTTAAGGATGATGGATAATTGCTTCTGACATCGATTCTCCAAGTGTATGGATTATCTGTTTCAACGGTTCGGGATAGTCGAAGACGTGGACTCCGCAGGACATCTTCTTTTCTTCTTTCTGCAGCCAGATGACGCGCCCTTCGGCAATAAACGTGCGGTTTTGAATCATCATTGTCACAAGCAATTCGTCTTTCATCATCAAATCAGGATGAAGGGCGCTCGTGAAGCGTAAACCGTTAAGACTTATGTCATTCACTTCTAAAGGACCTGAAACTTGGCGGTTCCACTTCTTGTTATAAAAGCCTGGCAGAGGTGATTGGAAGGTGTAACGAAAGGGCTCGCTCCTACGTTCATGCATCATACCCCATCCCCTTTATGCTCCTTATTTATATAATCATATAATGTGGAGGGAAGAGGTTCAACGTTTTTGCAACATAATTTTTTAACCTTCCCCGCGCCGGTCCACTTTGATCAAGTCCCACGTTGTAACGATGCCCATCGGTAATTCGTTGGAGGACCCGGTTTCTGTGACAAGCACCGCTTTCAGTTTCCTGTCTTGATCGAGACTGTTCTCAAACCTCTCTTCCAAATCGAAAACAGTCCGGTCGGCTGCCAGGAATTCGACGTTCGCTTCTTTTTCATGCTGGAGGATGTCTGCAGCAGTCACCCCTTTCAGTGACAGGTGCTCATCGGCAGTGGCAGAAGCCATCCAGTGGAGAATCCCTTCATTGGTCAGCAGGCCGAGAAAGGAACGGTCTTTTGTATAGATAGGAAATTGGGAGATTCGGTGTTCGTCGAACGCTTCGACCAAGTGAATGAGCGTCGTATCTTCCTTGAAGTAGAGGACGGGACGAGTGGCGAACTGCAGCGCTTCCGGTGGTTGATCAAGCGTTCGTTTAATTTCCTGCAGCTTCCGTACGACGTCTTCGTGGGGACTGGCTATATAATAATCCCCGCTGATCCGTTCATGGACGATGGCGTTCCTCAACTTGGCATACTGCTTCAGCTGATCAAAATGGATACGGATGACGCTGTGTTTCAGCTTGGATCGCTGCAGCAGTTCGACGAAGTTGTCGTTTTTCGGGTAGCCGTTCAGCTCTTTTAAATGCTGATGAATCTGATTGAATGTGATTTCGAACTGTTCCACGGTATCATTCATGTCGCTCACCTTTCTCATCATTTAATCCTAGTATTGCATTTCTCGCTTCACTCATACTCATTTAAAGAACGTTTATAAAAAATTGCTTTATCATTTTTGTCATTTTCCGATATAAATAAATGGGGAATTCGATGTATACATAGAAATGAAAACCCTTTTTGAATTAGGCCGGGATATTTATTTTTCGTGCTTTAAATAGAACGGCCTGTCGTGTTGTGTTATACTCAAATTACATAGAAAGAGGTGAGAGTATGATCGGTGAGCGGATTAAGAAAATACGTAAAGACCGTCATATGTCGCTGTCTGAATTAGCCGAAAGAGCAGGGGTGGCGAAGTCGTACCTAAGTTCCATCGAGCGGAATATCCAAACGAATCCTTCCGTTCAGTTTCTGACAAAAATATCTCAGGAGTTGGGCGTAACCATTAATTTTCTTCTCCATGGGGAAGCGGAACCTCAGGATGAGAATCTGGATGAAGAATGGATGAACCTCGTTCAAGAAGCAATGAATTCAGGGATATCGAAAGATCAATTCAGGGAATACTTGGAGTTCAATAAGTGGAGGATCCACCAAAGTAAATAAATGCAGACTGCGTAGTCATGCCTTTCTTGAAGGGTCTAAAAAGTGCGCCGGGGTTCCGGCGCAGAAGGGTTTTTCTAAAAAGCTGCCGATCCCTTCCACACGTGGAAGCCTCATCTGACATGTTCGAATGCCATCCGGTTACGGGTGGCATTTTTTCGTGTATTAGAAAAAGGGGATAATTGTCCTTTTATGTCTTGGTATACCTCTCTTTTTCTGAATCCGGCTGATGAAAAGCGAGAATACAGCGATTCAGGATTGTTAAACAGGGAAATGGCGTACTCGTGTTCAGGAGGCGAGAAGGGTAAAGTAGAGACACACAGGAAAAAGGAGGAAGGGCCATGTTGATGGAAGACAGATTAAAAGCGCTCCAGGAAGCAAGTCGTATTTGCTGGAAGTGTAAGGCGGAACTGCGGGAAGAGGAGGTGATGACGGTCACGGACGGTCACTCGATCTCCATTGACTTCTGTTATCGCTGTTATGAACAACATAGGGGGAAGCGACATAGGTAAAGGCACATATCCCGGACGTGCGAATAGGATATCGGTATAAGGTGAGGTGAATTGAGATGCCAGTATCCGTTGTGTTCAATCAGATTGCCGTCAATGCGCTCAATGAGAACGGTACGATAACGACAGGTCAGAATAACCAGCCGGACTGGACGTGGCAGGGGAAGAATAACAATGCCGCGGGAATAACGGTTGGATTCTTTATTGCAGCAAACAATGTCAATACAATCTTTGATAACGATGTCACAGATAGTCCATTCTTCGTCCCTACAGCCAACAACCCTCAACCGAACGTTCAGTACTAAGGGGGAGATTCCATCGATATTCGTTTTGATTCCATCTATGTCAATCAGATCGAAGGGAATTCCGGGATTTTCGTCGGTCCCAACACTCAGAACGGCTGGAGTACCTATCGCAAGGAGAATGTCGGGCTGGGATCTGTGATCGGGGAAGGCAATATGATTACGCATAACATCAATGTCGTGCACGATGATGACCTCGTTGATATGCCGGTCTACAGTCCGTCCACGTCTTCCTCTCATAAACAAAACAAGGCAGGAGATCAACCCGAAGGCTGATTCTCCTCCATTTTATGTTTGATGAGGTCTGTGAGCCATTCAGGCATCTCTTGTTCTTTATCAGCCATCATCATGTCGAGGAGAGCGGAATCACTTAGAATGGAACGCAGCCCTTCCAGCGTATTTTCATCACCATGAACGGTTCCGAACCCCTGATTAAGCTTCTGATGATTCTCAAATCCGTTCGGGACGTTGTTGCCCATGTTCAAGCACGAGGCATTCTCAATCGCTCCGATCCGGATGTTTTGGATGAAGAAGTTTGGGGACAAAAAGGCCATGTCAGTCCTCCTTCGGTTTAAACGTTATTTTCATGCCGTCTTTCGTCGGCTTCGCTTCCGGTTTAGGGTCCTTTTTGACGTGGACACCAAAATTATTGCCCATGTTCAAAGCTCCGCTCAACTCTTTAATATCCAAGTTGTCCAGTTGAAAGGTCAGTTGCTCAAGCTTTGGATCGTGAATATCGACATGATCAATATGAAGGTGGTACTCCACGTGTTTCTCCTGAAGATGCTCGACGGTCTGGCGCAGACGCTGAAGCTCTTGCAGCAATTCCTTCAAATCGTTGGTGGGAGGAGGCGTTCGTTTACGAAAGAAAAACATAGCCTCAATCTCCCTGCGGCTTTTTGATGACAAGGTGTTTGTTGGATTGGAGGATGTTCCTGTCACCGACCACCTTGCCGTTTCCTTCCCATTTCTTCTGAGTGGAGCGGAATCCGGAAGGGATGTTCGTACCGGAATATATACCAGAGGCGTTGGAGATTTGATGGACGGATAATTGATCGAAAATGATGCGGCACATGTCGTCACCTCCTATCACTAATGTATGAAAGGAATAGTCAAGCATGAAAGACTTTATGAATTGGTTCCCGTCTTTTGGAAAACAAGGAGAAGGAAATCCATCGAATTCCCCTTTTGGGAACGGATTTCCGAATCAAATGATGGATATGTTCAAAATGAATGAATTCGTTCAAAAGCAGATGGAAGAAGCATTATCCCCCAATCCATTTATGCAGCAGCCAGCCGCCAAAGAAAAAGAGAAGGTCCCATACAAAGTGATCGAATTAGTCAATGAAGTCGTCGTCACGATCACCGTTCCTCTGGAAGTAGCTGTCGAGGAACTTCGGCTGACTGTAGGGAACGGAAAATTGTTTGTAGATGGAGTCGGTCAGGAACGCCTTGCAATTGCACTTCCCGCTCAGACGAGTCGGCGTAATATCCATGCCCAGTACCACGAGGGAATTGTCGAAGTGAGGCTGCCAAAACGTCACTCCGATGAAAAGGAAATATTCCTGCGCTATTGAGGGTCGAAGTGGATGCGTACTTCGTTACTGTCCGCATGTTTGCGCAAGGTTATCACCATCAGGCCGTCGCTGTAGGCCGTTGTAATATCGTCAATGGAAAAGGGGAACGGAATCGGAATGATGCGCTTGAAACTACCTTTCATCCGCTCGTCATGAATCAATTCCTCGACCGGAACAGGATAGGGAGGCGTGACGGTTCCTTTTACAATCAGGCGGGTGCCTTCCTGTGTCATCTGCACATGATCGTTCTTGGTCATACCGGGAAGTTCGATGACGAGCACCCCTTGATCTTTTGTTTGAAAAAAGTCATAGGAAGGACCTTTCTTCGGAATGACATGATGCATGTCGTTCCAAAAATCCTCTCCAAGTACTTTCTCCACATTTTCAGAAAACGCATCCCAATTGAGCTGCCCTTTTTTCTTTGTCATGAAACTCACCTCTTTCCATCAATTTATGAAGGATAAGGGACATTCATGCGAAGGAAGGATAAGGTATACGTGAAAGCGTTACCTATTTGGAGAATTATTTGAAAAATGTTGTTGTATTTGTTTTTTTGCATGTTATGATTTACTCAACTTCATTAATCAATGAATTTATGCAAACGTATTCACATGCGCCATAGCAATATTTTTTTACTCATTTTGTACAAGCTGATGAGTTTTTTACATGCCATTTGTGCAAACGTATGCACGGTCTGTTGCACGAAGGCATACCACGAAAGCTCTTTTTTTACATGTGATATGTAAGCGGATTCAAAGATTAATAGGATGAATAAGGAGTGGATGAGATGAAAAGAAACAAATGGTCCGCGGGGATTGCTACAGCAGTACTCGCTTCGACGGTTGCCCTGGCTGGTTGTTCCTTCGGTTCCGGTGATGGAGATTCAGAATCAAGTGGAAACTCCGGAGATGCTGTTACAGTAGATGTTTTCCAATTCAAAGTGGAATTTAAAGATCAGTTTGAAGAATTGGTATCCATGTATGAGGAAGAGAATCCGGACGTCGATATCAATGTCAAAACAGTCGGTGGAGGAAACGATTATGGGGCCTCTCTGAAAACGTCCTTCTCCTCTGGTGAAGAACCGGACATCTTCAACGTCGGTGGTCCGACAGATGTCGATCAATATGAAAAATACTTAGCAGATCTATCTGATACGGAAGCTGCCAAAGCGGCGCTTGATGGAACGCTTTCCGGCGTATCCAGAAACGATCAGGTCCTCGGTCTTCCTTTCAACCAGGAAGGTTACGGCCTGCTTTACAACAAACAGGTGTTTGAAGATGCCGGGATCAAAGCAGAAGATATCAAGACACTGGATGACTTGGAAGAAGCAGTGAAGACGCTTGACTCCAAGAAAGGCGACCTTGGTATCGACGCACCATTCGCTTTCCCTGCGAAAGAGAAGTGGGTAATGGGTAACCACCTGGCGAACGCTTATCTTGCAGACGAATTCAATCATGATGTCATGGAAGCATATGAAGCTGATACGGTCGAATTCCAAATGGGCGATCAGATGAAGCGTTTCACAGACATTCAGAACGAGTATTCCATTCAGCCTACATTGAGCCTCGACTATTCTCAACAGGTAGAAGAGAACTTCTCACTGGGTAAAGTAGCGATGATCCAGCAAGGTAACTGGGTGTACAACACCATCGAGTCCATGGATCCGGAATTCGCGGAAAACAATGTCGGTCTTCTTCCGATTCCTGTAGAAGGATATGAAGGAAGCATCCCTGTCGGCGTTCCTAACTACTGGGTTGTAAACAAAGAATCCGATGACGAAGTCGTGCAGGCGAGTAAAGACTTCCTTGATTGGATGTACACATCTGATGCAGGCAAGAAGTTCGTAACAGAAGAGTTCAAGTTCATCCCGGCATATGAAGGGTATGAAGATCAGAATATCGCAGATCCGATTTCTCAGGAAATCTACAACTATGCTAATGAAGGCAACACGCTTGGATGGGTCTTCCTTGGTGCTCCTACGAGCTGGACAGAAAACGCACTTGGTGTAGCGATGCAGGAATATATCGCAGGCGACATCGAGTGGGAAGAGGTAGAAGAGAAAGCTACGAAAGCTTGGGAAGACGCCCGCCAATAACGGTCGTACCTTATAGGGTCGGCAGGAGCAGCTCGCTCCTGCCGGCATTATAAAATATCCCCTCTATTAGGATATTTATAAGGTAAGTATGTTAATAGACGGGATGTTTTATTTAAAGGCAGATATGAAATCGTTATCATAATAAGCATTGGAGGAGTTCTACATGCAGAACCGCAGTTTGTCCTTCTGGCTGTTCCTCACCCCCGTCATCCTCGGGTTGGGAATCGTCGTCGTCATTCCTTTCATCTATGGTCTTTTCTACTCGTTCACCGATTGGGACGGAATATCAGCGACCCAGTTCCTCGGTCTTGAAAACTATATAAATCTATTCCAGGAGCAGGAATTCGTAGATTCCATCTGGTTTACAGTACAATTCGCAGTCGTCACCGTCATTTTATTAAACGTGATGGGTCTCGGGCTTGCGCTTCTTGTCACAAGAAAAATCCGGTCCGGAAACCTGCTTCGTACGGTTTTCTTCATGCCTAACTTGATCGGCGGATTGATTCTCGGGTTCATCTGGCAGTTCATCTTCATCAGCGTGTTCGGAGATGTCGCCAATCTGACCGGTATCGAAGGCCTGAACGGCTGGCTTTCCACGAAGGGCACCGGTTTCTGGGGGCTTGTCATTTTAACAGCCTGGCAGATGGCCGGCTATATCATGATCATCTATATCGCATACTTAGAAAACATTCCGAAAGAACTGATCGAAGCAGCGAAGATCGACGGTGCGAGCAGCTTCCAGCGCTTCAAGAACATCACGTTCCCACTTGTCGCACCAGCTTTCACGGTCAGTATGTTCCTGACATTGTCCATGGCATTCAAAATTTATGACCAGAACTTGTCGTTGACGAACGGCGGACCGTTCAACTCGACACAGATGGTAGCAATGGAAATCGTCAACACAGCATTCCAGGATAACGATATGGCCTACGCACAGGCGAAAGCCGTCATCTTCTTCCTGATTGTCGCGGTTATTGCGTTGAGCCAAGTGTATTACAACAAGAAGCGGGAGGTGGAGATGTAATGAAGCGAAATAAAGAAAGAAGAAATTTAATTTCCATTGAAGTCCTCGGCCTTCTGCTCGGCTTGATTTGGATTGCACCGTTTTACTTGATGATCGTCAATGCGTTTAAAACAAAACGGGGCATCTTTGAAGGTGTCCTCGGTCTTCCTGACGAATTCGTTTTCTCAAACTTTGTGGAAGCGTTCATCGATCTGGAATTTCTAAAGTCGTTGTTCAACTCGTTGATGATCACGGGCTTAAGCATTGCGATCATCATCCTGTTCTCTTCCATGGCCGGCTACGCGCTGGCCCGGAATAAAAGCAAGCTCAGCGGCATCATCTTCTTCGTGTTTGTAGCGGCAATGCTGATTCCGTTCCAGTCTGTCATGATCCCGCTTGTTTCGATTTTCGGACAGGCAGACATGCTGAACGCCGGTGGTTTGGTCTTTATGTATCTCGGATTCGGTTGCAGCCTGTCGATCTTCTTGTATCACGGAGCAATGACGGGTGTATCTACATCCATGGATGAAGCAGCCATCATCGATGGAGCGAACCGCTTCCAGCTATTCTGGCACATCATCTTCCCGCTGCTTAAACCGATTTCCGTAACAGTCGCGATCTTGAACGTCATCTGGATTTGGAACGATTACCTCCTTCCATCTCTTGTCTTGAATGAGTCGAATGCGACGATCCCGTTGAAGATGTTCTATTTCTTCGGACAATATACGAAGCAGTGGCACCTGGCGCTTGCAGGATTGACAATTGCCATCCTGCCGGTCATCATCGGCTACTTCTTCGCTCAGAAGCAAATCATTGCCGGTGTTTCAGAAGGTGCCGTCAAATAATCAGCAGGGGAGTAGATGGGTATGTCCGTAACGATAAAAGATGTAGCGAAGAAGGCGAACGTGGCTCCCTCTACTGTTTCCCGCGTTATTTCAGACAGTCCGCGTATCAGTGAGAAGACGAAGCGGAAGGTAAGGAAAGTAATGGAGGAGCTCGGCTATCATTTGAATTACAACGGCCGGGTCCTTGTCAGTCAGTCCACCCAGACAATCGGCATCGTAACGAAGGTATCCTCGATCCACTCCTTCGACAACCCGTTTTTTTCGGAATTGTTGAGAGGGATCAGCGATGCCTGTCATGATAGTGACTACAGTATTTACTTAACGACGGGAAACACAGAAGAAGCTATTTATAAAGAAGTCGTCAAGATGGTCCAGGGAAAGCGTGTCGACGGCTGTATCGTCCTTTATTCCCGCGAGGATGACAAGGTTGTCCCGTATTTAAGGGAATGCGAATTTCCTTTCGTCATGATCGGCAAACCGGTCGATTCTCCGGGAGACACCCTCTATGTCGATAATGACAACGTACAGGCGAGTAAAGATGCGACGAACCATCTGATCAAGCTCGGCCATGAGAAGCTCGGTTTCATCGGCGGCGACGCACAGTACGAAGTAGCCCGGGATCGTCTGCAAGGATTTAAGCAGGCGCTTCAGGCGAACGGACTGGATGAAACGGCGCACATCTGGAAGAACATCCAGGCGGATCAGTCGGGAGCGGAAGAAGTGGCTGCTGCATTGACGGCTCTCTCCGACCCGCCGACGGGACTCGTGATCACGGACGACTACAATGCCATGATGGTCATGCGTGAATTGACGACCAAAGGCTGGAAGCTGCCGGAGCAGATGAGTGTGATCGGATTTAACAACACGATGATCGCCCGGCTCTCCAGCCCTCCGCTGACGACGGTTGATACCCAGTCGTTCCAGCTCGGCCATGAATCGGCACGCAACCTTATTGAATGGTTGAAACATCCGGACAGAATCAAGAAGAGCGTCATTATTCCGACGATCATTATCGAACGCGAATCCTGCAGCAGGAAATCGCCGATCCGTCCGTCTTAACTATAAAAAGAAAAGGGGAATGAACATGAACGTCCTAGTATGGAACGAATACCGTCATGAAAAAGAAAGCGAGATCGTCCGCGATATTTATCCGGAAGGAATCCACGGTGCGATCGCCGAATTTTTGGAAGAGGAAAACGTAACCGTTCGTACAGCAACTCTGGATGAGGAAGAACACGGGTTGACCGACGACGTGCTGGATGGAACCGATGTCCTCGTCTGGTGGGGACACAAGGCGCATGATGAAGTAGAGGATCATATCGCAGAGAAAGTGAAGCAGCGGGTATTGGACGGCATGGGTCTGGTCGTGCTTCATTCCGGTCACTTCTCCAAGCCGTTCAAGAAACTGATGGGAACGTCCTGTGATCTGAAGTGGCGCGAAGCCGATGATAAGGAACGGATCTGGGTCGTCGATCCATCCCACCCGATTACAGAAGGAATCGGAGAGTATATCGAGCTTGAGAGAGAAGAGATGTACGGGGAACACTTCGACATTCCGACCCCGGATGAACTGATTTTCGTCAGCTGGTTTGAAGGCGGAGAGGTATTCCGAAGTGGAGCGACCTTCCGACGCGGCAAAGGGAAAGTCTTCTACTTCCGCCCGGGACATGAAACGTACCCGACTTATCATAATAAAGAGATCCAGCACGTGATCAAGAATGGTGTGAAATGGGCCCGTCAAACGGAAACGCCGACACCTGTATATGGAAACGCACAGCCACTCGAAAAGATTGCGCCGAAATAAACAATAAAGGAGCCTGATATCATGTCTACATTGAAAATTGCCGTCATCGGCTGTGGAAGCATCGCTCAGCACCGTCACCTCCCGGAATACAACAATAATCCAAATGCAGAAATCACGGCTGTCTGCGATATTGTCGAAGCCCGTGCCGAGGAAATTGCAGCTGAATACGGAGCGAAAGCGTATACGAGCTATGAAGAATTGTTGGAGAAAGAATCCGTAGATGCTGTCAGCGTCTGTCTGCCGAACTACCTCCACGCACCTGTTTCCATCGCAGCACTGAATGCAGGCTGCCACGTCCTATGCGAGAAACCGATGGCGACGTCGAAAGAAGAAGGTGAAGCGATGATCGCAGCTGCTGAAAAAGCAGGAAAGAAATTGATGATCGGCCACAACCAGCGCTTCGTACCTTCTCATGAAAAGGCGAAAGAACTGCTTGCAGCAGGTTCCATCGGAAAAGTATACAGCTTCCGTACGGCATTCGGTCATGGCGGACCGGAAGGCTGGAGTGCAGAAGGGAAAGACAGCTGGTTCTTCAAGAAAGAAGAGGCGTTCATCGGAGCGATGGGAGACCTTGGTGTACATAAGGCAGACCTGATGCGCTACGTGCTGGGGGAAGAGTTCACGAACGTCGCCGGCTTCATCGAAAGCAGTGCGAAAGAAAACAGCACGGTGGATGATAATGCCGTCTGCATCCTCCGTTCTGAATCAGGTATTGTCGGTACAATGGCTGCGAGCTGGGCATACAACCCGAAGGAAGACAATTCGACGGTCATCTACGGATCAGAAGGAACGCTTCGCTTAGAAGATGATCCGACGTATTCTTTGATTGCCAACTACAACAACGGGGACACCGTCCGTTACGAGCTTGGAAAAATCCAGTCCAACGATGAGGGTGGACAAAGCAATTCTCACGTGATCGATCATTTCCTTGACAGCATTATTAATAAGAAAGATCCGTTGATCACCGGAGAAGAAGGACTGAAGTCACTGGAAGTCATTCTGGGAGCGCTTCGTTCCAGTGAAACAGGTCAAATTGCAAGCTTGGAGAAAGTCACGAAATGACCCGTCTCCGTATAGGTTTGATTGGAGTAGGGGGAATTGCCCAAGGGAGGCATATTCCCTCTTTCCTTGAATTACAGGAGGATGTCATCCTGCATGCTGTCCAGGATGTGAATGAACAAAGAGCGAAGGAAGTAGCAGAAACACACGGCATTCCGCACGTATATGAAGATTATCCTGCGATGTTTCAGGATATCGACGCCGTTATCATCTGTACACCGAATAAATTTCACGCCGAGATTGCGGTTGCGGCATTGGAAGCGGGCGTGCACGTCTTGTGCGAGAAGCCGATGGCGATTACGACAGAGGAATGCGAAAGAATGATCGAAGCGGCAGAGAAAAATGACCGCCTTTTGTCGATTGCGTATCATTATCGTTTCACTCCTGAGGCGAAACTTGCGAAAAACGCCATCCTTGAGAAAGAGATTGGTGATCCGCTTGTGACCCGTGTCCAGGCGATGCGACGGAGAAAAGTCCCGGGATGGGGCGTCTTTACGAATAAAGAGCTGCAGGGGGGAGGCAGTTTGATTGATTTCGGCTGTCATCTTCTCGACCTTGCTCTCTGGCTGCTGGATGATCCCGAGCCTGTAGAAGTGATGGGACGTGCCTATGACCGGCTGAGTAAGACGCCGGGGCAGGTGAATGACTGGGGAACATTTGATCATGAAACGTTCAACGTCGATGATCATGTGACCAGTTATATCACGTTTGCGGATGGTTCTTCCATGCAGTTCGAATGCTCCTGGGCTGCGAATATCAAAGAGGACCATACATCCCTTTCTATTTCAGGAGTCGATGGAGGACTCAGCGTTTATCCGCTGGAGCTTTATCAGGCGAAGTATGGTGCTCTGGTCGATAGTACGATGAAAGTAAACGAAGGGTATCCGGAATCGGGAGTGGCCCAGGCAAGGAACTTCGTGGACAGCTGTCTTGGGCGTACAGAGCTTGTCGTTCAGCCTGAACAGGCGCTTAAAGTGACGAAATTGATGGAAGCGATCTACGAAAGCAGTCGGACCGGTTCCAGTGTGAAAATAAATCGATAATGGAGGAATGAGCGATGAAACTAGGCGTATTTACGGTATTATTCTCTGATAAATCGTTTGAAGAAATGCTTGACCATGCAAAAGAATCCGGATTGAAAGCAGTGGAAATCGGAACAGGCGGCTATCCGGGTAACGCTCACTGTGACGTTGATGCGCTTCTTGAAAGTGAAGAGAAGCGGAAGGAATACTTGGCGAAGGTGGAGGATCGTGGTTTGACCATCAGTGCCTTCAGCTGTCACGGCAACCCGATTTCTCCGGATAAAGCTTTCGCTGATCAATGCCATGAGACGTTCGTCAAGACGGTGAAGCTCGCCGGATTAATGGGAGTCCCTGTCGTCAACACGTTCTCCGGAACCCCTGGTGGAAGTGAACAGGATACGGCGCCGAACTGGCCTGTCACACCTTGGCCGCCGGAATACTCCGATATTCTGGAGTGGCAGTGGACGGAAAAACTGATTCCTTACTGGAAGGAACAAGCGAAGCTTGCCGAGGAGAACGGGGTCAAAATCGGACTCGAGCTTCATGCCGGATTCCTCGTTCATACGCCTTACACGATGCTGAAGCTTCGCGAAGCGGCAGGGGAGGCGATCGGAGCCAATCTCGATCCGAGTCACTTATGGTGGCAGGGCATCGATCCGGTCGCGGCCATTAAGATACTTGGAAAAGAGAATGCCATCCATCACTTCCATGCGAAGGATACGTATATCGATCAGGAAAATGTAAACATGTACGGGTTGACCGACATGCAGAATTACGCAGCCGTCCAGACGCGGGCTTGGAGTTTCCGTTCCGTCGGCTACGGCCACAGTATCAAGGAATGGTCGGATATTATCAGTGCACTACGAACGTTCGGCTACGATCATGCCGTCAGCATCGAGCATGAGGATCCGATCATGTCGATTGATGAAGGTTTCCGCCAGGCCGTGAAGAATTTGAAGTCCGTCTTGATAGAAGAACAGCCGGCCGATATGTGGTGGGCGTAAACAGCACGTACAGTCTGTAAGGGAAAGAAAGGGGAATGGATATGGATCGGATGAAGGGAATCAGGGGTGGCTTATATGCGGTCAGTGAGTGGATTTCCAAGTTTGCGCTGACGAATCTGCTGTGGACATTGTTCAATTTGCCGGTCGTGTTGATTTTGTTAAGCATCCTCGGCATTGGGGAGAGGGGACAACTCTGGTATCTGCTGCCGCCGCTCGTCTTACTTCTTCCGATCGTCTTCTTCCCGGCGACGACCGCTCTGTTCGCGAAAGCACGGGAATGGGTGCGGAAGGAGGAGAAACACGGCAGGGAATACAGCTATTGGTACTATTACAAAGAAAACTACGCTGGAAGCGTGAAGGTTGGAGCACTATTGACTTTTCTCTGGGTGGTTGTCGCAGCAGATGTGTATTATTTCTCTGCAGCGAATCCGTTGATGATGAACGCCTTCCTCGTCTCGAGCATCATCCTTTTTGTTTATACCATCAACGTATTTTCGGCCATGGTGCATTACGACCTTAAGGTGGGTGGTGTGCTGAAACAGGCGTTCTTCCTGACGTTCTCGAGTCCGGTGTTGTTCCTCGCGGTTGCAGTGACGGCCGGTTTCATTCTGATGGTCAGTCTTTATATCTTCCCGCTGATTCTTCCAATTTTCACGGGATCGATTCTTTCTTTCCTCGCTTTTTCTGCCTTTTATCGTCTTGTGCTGAAATGGCAGGAGAAAACGGAAGCAGCATAACCGGAAGCCTTTGGTTTCCGGTTTTTTGTTGTTTTCATTTAAGTGGGAGGGACGGGCTGGGGGATATGGGACGCTTTCTGCGCGAAAATATCCTTCCACAATAGCAGCAGGTTAAGACAGAAAAGTTTTTGGGGGAGTGTTCTTCGGAAAGGAAGGTGTTTTTTACGTGGAGCCTCCACATCTTACATTCAAGCCATCTCACTGATTTATCTCTCAGTAGCAAATGATGTTAAGGAAAAGCTGCCTTGGTGGTATGAGCTGTAGAAAGGGCGCATATAGATGAGAGTGAGTGGTCTATGACTCCTATTATGGAGGTGACAGTGGTGTGAGTTCTGCCATTGTCACCTCTTTTTTCGCCGCAGGCACAGGCAGGAGGGGGATCGATGGTCGAATTGAACGGAAGGACGTTGACTATCAGTCAAATACGGTCGATATGTTACCAAAACGCGCCGGTTTCTTTGAATGAGATGAGTCTGGAGAAGGTCCGGGCAAGCCGGCGGGTGGTCGAGGAGATTGTGAAGAAGGGCAGCATCGTATATGGCATTAATACAGGCTTCGGGAAACTGAGTGATGTCCGGATAGCAGCGGCGGATGTCGATCAACTGCAGCAGCATTTGATCCGCTCTCATGCCTGCGGGGTCGGGGAGCCTTTTCCGGAAATCGTGAGCAGGGCAATGATCGTGCTGCGTCTCAATGCGCTCTTGAAAGGCGTGTCCGGGGTACGGGAAGAAGTCGTATGCCGGCTCCGCGACTTGATCAATAAGGGCATCCATCCGGTGATTCCATCACAGGGATCGCTCGGGGCGTCGGGTGATTTGGCGCCGCTTGCTCATCTTGCACTTGTTTTGATGGGAGAAGGTTGGGTCAACTATCGGGGGGAAGTACTTCCGGCAGAAGATGTGTATGCGCGACTTGGCATGGAGCCGATCCAATTGAAAGCGAAAGAAGGACTTGCGTTGATCAACGGTACGCAGGCAATGACGGCGGTCGGGGTCATCCAGTTCATCGAATCGGAACGGCTCGCTCTGCAGTGTGACTGGATCAGCAGCATGACGATGCAGGCGTTGGAAGGGGTTCGTGATGCGTTCCATCCGAGCATCCACGCGGCGCGCGGGTATCCGGAACAAGAGGAGGTGGCGGAGCGGATCCGGCACTTGATCCACGGTAGTCAGCTTGTTACGTACCAGGGAGAGAAGCGGGTGCAGGATGCGTATTCAATCCGCTGTATTCCGCAAGTCCACGGAGCGTCCTGGCAGGCTTTACGTTACGTGGAAGACAAGCTGACGATCGAGATGAACGCTGCAACGGATAATCCATTGCTGTTGGAAGATGGAAGGGTTGTCGTCTCCGGGGGGAATTTTCACGGTCAGCCGATTGCGCTGGCGATGGACTTTATGAAAATCGCGATCGCTGAATTTGCAAGCATTTCCGAACGTCGGGTCGAGCGGCTCGTCAATCCGCAGTTGAACGATCTTCCCCCTTTTTTAAGCAGAGACCCCGGGCTTCAGTCAGGTGCCATGATCCTGCAATATGTGGCGGCGTCTCTTGTTTCGGAGAATAAAACGTTTGCCCATCCGGCGAGCGTCGATTCGATCCCGTCCTCTGCGAATCAGGAGGACCATGTCAGTATGGGAACGATCGCCGCCCGCCATGCCGCTGAGATTGTCAGAAATACGTACAAGGTGCTGGCGATCGAGTTGATCTGCAGCATGCAGGCGCTGGAGTACCGGGGAGTGGAGAAGGCCTCTCCGAAGACGGCGGCTTTGTATGAAGCAGGGCGAAAGGTCGTGCCGAGCATGACAGAGGACCGGGTTTTTGCGGAGGATATCGAACGGGCGGCGGCGTGGCTGCAGACGGATGTGTTTGGTTGGAAGAAATGGAGAGAAGGGGGAGATCCCAGTGGCGGAAGCGAGGAAGGTACGCGCGAAGACGGGGAGAGGTCTTGAGTGTAAAGGATGGGAGCAGGAAGCGGTGCTGCGGATGCTCTGCAATAATCTTGATCCGGACGTCGCCGAGCGGCCGGAGGATTTAGTCGTGTACGGCGGCATCGGCAAGGCGGCCAGGAATTGGGAGGCGTTTGATGCCATCGTTTCGACGTTGAAGCGTCTGGAAAAGGATGAAACGATGCTTGTTCAGTCCGGTAAACCGGTCGGAGTTTTCCAGACCCACGAACAGGCGCCGCGTGTGCTGCTTGCCAATTCGGTCCTTGTCCCGAAATGGGCGGATTGGGATACGTTTCATGAGCTTGACCGGAAAGGATTGATGATGTACGGCCAAATGACGGCCGGGAGCTGGATCTATATCGGCTCGCAGGGCATTCTGCAAGGGACATATGAAACGTTCGCGTCGCTTGCTGAACAGCACTTCGGAGGATCGCTTCAAGGGACGATTACGTGGACGGCCGGCCTTGGTGGCATGGGGGGCGCACAGCCGCTCGCAGTGACGATGAACGGCGGAGTCGTCGTCGCGGTCGAAGTGGACGAAACCCGGATCGATAAACGGATTGCGACAGGATACTGTGACCGGAAAACTGCGTCGCTTACAGAGGCGTTAAAATGGGCGGAGGAAGCAAAGCTTGCCGGGCGCCCGCTGTCGATTGCGCTCCTCGCAAATGCTGCAGATGTCTATCCATCTTTGATTAATAGAAAGGAAGAAATCGATATTTTGACAGACCAGACCTCGGCACATGACCCGTTGAACGGATACATACCGAAGGGGTGGAGTCTGGAAAAGGCGGCGGAACTGAGAAAGGAAGACCCGGAGCGCTATGTGGAGCTTTCCTCCCGGTCGATGGCCGATCACGTCACGTCGATGCTTCATTTTCAAAAAGAGGGGACGATCGTGTTCGACTACGGCAACAATATCCGGCAGGTCGCCTATGATCAAGGAGTTAAGGATGCTTTTGCCTTCCCGGGATTCGTCCCTGCCTATATCCGGCCGCTGTTCTGTGAGGGGAAAGGACCGTTCCGCTGGGCGGCGCTCTCCGGGGATCCGGCAGATATCAAACGGACGGATGATCTTTTGAAAGAATTGTTCCCGAACGATGAAAAACTGCTGCGTTGGATCCGGATGGCAGAAGAGAAGGTCCACTTCCAGGGCCTCCCGTCGAGAATCTGCTGGCTGGGCTACGGGGAGCGGATGAAGATGGGGCTTGCAATCAACGAACTCGTGAGGAAAGGGGAGCTGCGCGCACCGGTCGTAATCGGCAGGGATCATCTGGACTGCGGCTCGGTCGCCTCTCCCAACAGGGAAACAGAAGCGATGATCGACGGCAGCGATGCGGTGGGGGACTGGGCGGTACTCAATGCACTCCTTAATACGGCTGCCGGTGCTTCGTGGGTGTCCTTCCACCACGGTGGTGGTGTCGGCATGGGATATTCCCTGCACGCCGGAATGGTCGCCGTCGCTGATGGATCGCAGCTTGCAGAAGAGCGCCTCCGACGGGTGCTTACGACGGACCCCGGCATGGGCATCATCCGGCACGCTGACGCAGGATATGAGAAAGCGGTGGCAGAAGCGAAACGGCACGGCATCGATATTCCGATGAAGAAGGAGGAGACGTAATGTTGGATCTCGTGATCGACCGGATTGGTGAGCTGATCCTGCCGGAAAAGGGACCGCTGAAGGGCGAAGCAATGGCTGAGCTGCCCGTTCGGCGGAACGCGGCCCTCGGCATTCAGAACGGCAAGGTCACGTGGATTGGGAATCAGGGCGAAGCGGCCCCGGCACGTACCTATGTCGATGCTCGTCATCAGGTGGTTTCCCCCGGACTTATCGACCCCCACACCCACCTTGTTTTCGGAGGTTCCCGGGAACAGGAACTCCCGTTGAAGCAGGCGGGCATGCCGTATTTGGAAATCTTGAAACGGGGCGGCGGTATCCTTGCGACCGTCGAGAAAACGAGGCTTGCGACTGAGACTGCCACTCTATGAAAAAGGGAAAGCGACGCTTGCGAGAATGGCGGCTCACGGGGTGACGGCCGTGGAGGCAAAAAGCGGCTACGGCCTTGATCGGGAAACGGAACGGAAGCAGCTCCGCGTCATCAAACGTCTCGGGGAGGAAGGAATGCTGACCGTCGTGCCGACTTTCCTTGGTCCACATGCGATTCCTGACAGCATGGACCCGGACGTCTTTTTACAGGACATGATCGATCTGCTTTCTGATATCAAGAACGAGGGCCTTGCCCGCTTTACGGATATCTTCTGTGAGACGGGCGTGTTCACGGTCGATCAGTCGCGTCGGTTTATGGAAGCATCGAAGAAACTCGGCTTCCCTGTCAAAATTCACGCCGATGAAATCGACGCGCTTGGCGGTACAGAGCTTGCTGTTGAACTGGAAGCGGTATCGGCGGATCATCTCGTCGCTGCGACGGAGATTGGAATGGAAAAGCTTGCCGCCGGCCGGACGATTGCTGTGCTTCTTCCAGGCACGACCTTCTACTTAGGGAAAGATGCGTATGCCGATGCACGGAGGATGCTCGGGAAAGGGGCCGCCGTTGCCCTTGCGACCGACTTCAATCCTGGAAGCTGTGTGACCGAGAACCTGCAGCTCATCATGTCGCTTGCTGCATTGAAGCTGAAGATGACGGCGGAGGAAATCTGGAATGCGGTGACGACGAACGCGGCCTGCGCCATCGGATTGGAAGATACGGCCGGGCGCATTGAAATCGGAGCGGCCGCTGATCTCGTACTTTGGGACATTCCGAACTACACGTACCTTCCCTATCATTACGGCGTGAACCATGCCCGTTCGGTTTGGAAGGACGGCCGGAACATTTGGGAAAAGAGGGATGCCGATGTCTTTCCGTTACGTTAAACCGGCAGGGGAAGCAGTTTTCAAAGACAGCCTGACGACGAAGATGGAGGACCGCATCGTTCCGTACCGCCAAGGAAAGGGGGCGGAGGCGGGGATCATCGGCCTGCCTTTGTCGAAGTCCTCGATTTCCCCGTCGACGGCATCGGAAGCGCCGGCTGCAATCAGGAAGGCGTTCCGGTCTTTGACCACTTACGCCTCCGGAAAAGGGGATTATGCAGGAACGATTCTCGATTTCGGCGATGTCCTCATGCATCCGACGGATATCGATGAGAATATTGCCAGGCTGAAAGAAAGCATCCGGGACATGTTGAAACAGGAGGCGTGTCATCGCTACATTATTCTCGGTGGGGATCACGGCATCAGCTACCCTTCGATCGCTGCCTTTCAGGAAAAATACGGCACGATCGGCGTGCTGCAGTGGGACGCCCATCACGATCTGCGTAACCTGGAGGACGGCGGACGAACAAACGGGACACCTTTTCGCAGTTTGCTGGAAGCAGGTATTCTGAAGGGTGAGCATCTAGTACAGATCGGTATCCGGGACTACTGTAACGCAGGAGCGTATGCGGAATATGGCGAAGAGAAAGGTGTACACGTGTACACGATGGAGGAAGTGGAACGGCAGGGCATCACGACGATTCTTCAGAAGGAAATAGCCCGGTTGAAAACAGTGACGGACGCCGTCTATTTATCTGTCGATATGGATGTGGTCGACCAGGCCTTCGCACCGGGTTGCCCGGCAGCCGGACCGGGGGGAATAACATCGCGGGAGCTTATTTCAAGCATAGCGGCAGCCGCGGCAGATCCTTCGGTTAAAGCGATGGATCTTGTAGAAAACGATCCATCTAAGGATATCCGTGACATGACAAGTCGTCTTGCCGCTTATGCGATGATGACGTTTCTCCATGCGAAATAGATAGGCAGTCGACGGTCGATGTGGTAAAGTATGGATATAAATCAGTTGCAAGGAGACAGAGGTACGGATGAAAGAAGTCATTTTGCTGTTAGCGGAGATCGTCAACATCTGGCATGAGGTGATCGCAGATTTTTCGTCCTCCATGGGGTGGACTCTGACGGATAAGGAACTGCATTTTTGGGTGATCGGGATACTTGGCATTATTGGCCTCGTATTCGTCGATATTCTTTTTCACATTCTCGCCAAGTGGAGCATTACGGCCATCTCGTTTCTATTCACCTTCGCCATGGTGCTGGTGTTCGTCTTCGCCGTCGAAATCCAGCAGAAGATCACAGGCAGCGGGAACATGGAATTCGGAGACGCGGTCGCAAGCGTACTCGGCTTTTTCCTCTTCTGCGGTATCTATATGATCCTGCGTTTGATTTCAAAGGCAGTGAAGCGGTGGATTGACAAGCGGGACGAGAAGTCCGCGGCATAAAGGAACCCCGGCTATTCTATATGGAATAGCCGGGGGTTTTTGTTTTAGGGTCCAAAGTGACATAGCTGACGGCAGATAAAAGGAGAGAAGACGATGGATATTAGGATAGATGATTTACAGGGACGGGAAGTGGCGGATTTACTGGAGAAACATCTTCAGATGATGAGGAGGCATTCGCCTCCGGAAAGTAAACATGCCCTTGATCTCGAGGCACTGCGCGCATCGGAGGTGACATTTTGGAGTGCCTGGGAAGATGGGGAGTTGGTTGGCTGTGCGGCATGGAAGGTGCTGGACAGAAAACATGTAGAGCTCAAGTCGATGAAAACGAAAGCTGGTCATGAACGGAAGGGCGTCGGCAGAAGTATCCTCGCACACGTGCTGAAAGCAGCGAAGGAAGCGGGATACGAACGGGTCAGTCTGGAAACCGGATCGATGGAATACTTCAAGCCGGCGCGGACGCTGTATGAGCGTTTCGGTTTCCATTACTGCGCCCCGTTTTCGGATTATACGGATGATCCAAACAGTGTCTTTCTGACAAAAGACCTGAGGGAATCATAGGATGTTATCATAAGAGAAGGAAGCTTTAGGGGGTGTAGGATAAGTGAAGCGGTTGTCTATTTTCTTAGGTGGTCTGTTGTTTGTTCTTTCTGCTCTGCCGATTCTTGGGGTATGGAACGGATTCGGCTCCGGTATTTCTGAATTTTTCTTCGGTATCAGCATCTTCCTGCCTGTTGTTTTCGCCATTGCCGGTCTGCTGTTCAGCATCTTCGGATCGAAGGGGACGTGGAAAGTGGTGCTGATCCTTCTCAATACGGCGAGCGTCATCTTCTGGGGGTTCGTCCTCTTCGTAGCCATCTTCGGATTTCAAAACCCTTGATACGTAAACAAAAAGGAACGAGGATTTCCATCCCGTTCCTTTTTTGTGTTTAGCAGCACGGCGCACAGCACGGCTGTTTCTTCTCACGGAAGAAGCGGGTGCTTGGGTTCCTTGGTTCCTTCTTGGCGATCGGAATGCGATACTCATTATTACGGCGACCGTACTCTAACTGCTTTTCTATGACATAAAAGGTCTCCATATCAGTTCTCTCCTCCGTTCGTGTCTGCTTTCGTATAGAAGAATTCCCACTCGTTGCCGTCCGGGTCCGTGATCCAGAACTTGTCCTGAAGCGCATAGCAGCAGTTCGTGTCCTTCTCTTCCCGAGTGAAGAAGCCGAGAGCTTCCAACCGGCGTTTGTGCTGATCGATGTCTTCCTGTTGATCGACTTGAATACCGAAGTGGCCCACCTGATTGCCTGCGACTTCCGGTTTCTTATTAAGGGTGAAGTTCAGTCCGAGCCCTTCCGGTAAATATTTCGCATAGTCTTCTTTCTCCTTCACCGGATCTTCACCGAAAACCTTGTTATAAAAAGCGATCGACTCCTCTAAATTGGTGACGTTCAATCCCACGTGTACATTCATGTACTTTCCTCCATTCATCAACTTTTTTTGATTTATAGGGTAAAAAAATTAACCACGACGGAACAGGCAGCATAGTTCTTCTGACAAAAGGTGATTGATTTCTTTATGTTGGAGGGTATAATAGCTCCATGTCCCCCGCGTTTCTTTCTCGATCAGACCGGCATCCATCAAAATCTTCAAATGATAGGACAGCTTGGATTGCGGGAGCTCCAGCTTCTCAGACAAATCGCAGACGCATACTTCTCCGTATTCGGTAATTTCATGGAGGATGTGAAGGCGGCGTTTGTCTGCCAGCGCTTTGAACTTCTTCTCATAAAGTGCGAATGTATTCGTAAGGGATACATCTGTAAAGGGCATGTTCTCTTTCATGGAATCCTCCTCCTTCATCAATTTTTTTGATGAATTAATCATATGTCAGATAATTCAGCAAGTCAAGGATTTTATTGGCAATTAAAAATAAGTTGCATATATAAGCATACACTTATATAATAGCGGTGGATAAAAGGGAGGGAAGGGGTATGGAGACAAAGACGATCGATTTGGAAAATGCCGCAAAAACGCTGAAGCTGCTTGGAGACAAAACGCGATTGACGATCCTCGGGATGATCAAGGGCGGCGAGTGCTGTGTGTGTGAGTTTGTGGAAGTGCTTCAGATGAGTCAGCCGTCCATCAGTCAGCATTTGCGGAAGCTGAGAGACGCCGGGCTGGTGAAGGAGCGCCGCAGGGGGCAGTGGGTTTTTTATTCGTTGAATGAAGCACATGAGACATATTCGATCATCGAGCAGGTGTTAAACCAAATACCTGATCAAAAAGATAAATTAAGAGCATTGGAAGAAGCAGGACTGCGAATCCAGTGCGACATCTAGGGGGATGCACGTGAGTTCAGTCATTATTGCCATCATTATTTTTCTGATCACCCTGACATTGGTGATCTGGCAGCCGAAGAACTTGGGGATCGGCTGGTCAGCCTGCGGGGGAGCCGTGCTTGCTCTTCTGTTCGGCGTCGTCGATTTCCAGGACGTCGCTGATGTGACAGGCATCGTCTGGAATGCCACTTTAGCGTTTATAGCGATCATCATCATATCCTTGATTCTGGATGAGATCGGATTTTTTGAGTGGGCTGCGTTACATATGGCCCGCATTGCCAAAGGAAACGGAAAGAAAATGTTTATTTACGTCATCCTGCTCGGGGCGCTCGTTTCTGCTCTGTTTGCCAATGACGGAGCGGCTCTGATTCTGACACCGATTGTACTCGCAATGGTCAGGAATCTGAACTTCAAGGAAGCGATGATTCTGCCGTTCATCATGGCGAGCGGCTTCATTGCCGATACCGCTTCCCTGCCGCTTGTCGTCAGCAACCTTGTGAATATTGTATCTGCAGATTTCTTCGGCATTGGTTTCGTAGAATATGCTTCGCGTATGATCGTGCCGAACTTGTTCTCGATTGCGGCGAGCATCCTCGTCCTCTTCCTGTTCTTCCGGAGGAGCATTCCGGGAACGTACGAGGTAAGTCAGCTGCAGGAGCCGAAAAGGGCAATCAAAGACCCTAAAATGTTCCGCCTGTCATGGGGTGTCCTTGCTGTGCTGCTCATCGGGTACTTCGCCAGTGAGCCGCTCGAGATTCCGGTTTCCATCATTGCCGGCATCGTGGCGATTTTCTTCCTGCTGATGGCGAGGAGAAGTGCAGCAGTGGAAACGGCAAAGGTCGTCAAAGGTGCGCCTTGGGCGATCGTGTTCTTCTCGGTCGGCATGTATGTCGTTGTATATGGACTGCGGAACGTCGGGTTGACCGACGTACTGGCAGAGGTCATTCAGTACACAGCGGATCAAGGATTGTTTGCGGCGACTATTTCCATGGGATTCATCGCAGCGATTCTTTCTTCGGTCATGAACAACATGCCGACTGTGATGATCGATGCACTGGCCATTGCAGGAACCGATACATCCGGGACGATCAGGGAAGCGTTGATCTATGCCAACGTCATCGGTTCGGATCTAGGTCCGAAAATCACTCCGATCGGGTCGCTTGCTACATTGCTTTGGCTCCACGTCCTTTCTTTGAAAGGCGTCAAGATTTCATGGGGATACTATTTTAAAGTTGGTGTGATTCTGACGGTACCGACGTTATTCATTACACTGACCGGCCTTTATATCTGGCTGTTACTTTTATAAATCAACACGAAGGAGATGGAAACTATGTCAAACAAACCAGTTATTTATTTTCTATGTACAGGAAACTCCTGCCGCAGTCAGATGGCGGAAGGGTTCGGAAAGAAATACCTTGGGGAGAAATACGATGTGCGTTCAGCGGGAATTGAAGCACACGGATTGAACCCGAATGCCGTGAAAGCGATGAAGGAAGTGGACGTCGATATTACCGATCAAACGTCCGACATCATCGATTCTGATATTTTGAACAACGCCGCTTATGCGATTACGCTGTGCGGGGATGCTAACGACAAATGTCCGATGACGCCGCCGCATGTGACACGCTTCCACTGGGGATTCGATGATCCTGCGAAAGCGGAAGGTACCGAAGAAGAGAAATGGGCCTTCTTCCAGCGCGTCCGTGATGAAATCGAAGCTCGAATCCAGGAGTTTGCTGAGACATGCCAATAATCAGAAGAAGCCGCCGGGACGGAATCGTTTTGGCGGATTTTTCTATACATAGAAGGAGAGAAGGTGCAGGGATGGGGAGAGAGATTGTTGTGGAACCTATGCTTCCGGAAGATTGGGAGCAGGTGCGGGCTATTTATGAAGCAGGAATAGCGACAGGGAATGCAACCTTCCAGAAGGAGGTCCCATCTTGGGATGACTGGGATGCCGGACATGCTTTGGAGTGCCGGATCGTCGCTAAACGCGACGGCGAAATTATCGGTTGGGCGGCCTTGAGTCCCGTTTCGAGCAGATGTGTGTATGCAGGCGTGGCGGAAGTCAGCGTCTACGTCCGCCCGGAAAGCAAAGGGCAGGGAGTGGGCAGCAAATTATTGGAGCAGCTGATTGAGGCGAGTGAAGCGCATGGCTTTTGGACATTACAGGCTGGGATCTTCCCTGAGAACGGTTCCAGCATAGCGATCCATAAGAAAAACGGGTTTCGGGAAGTCGGACGCCGTGAACGGATCGGCAGGATGGACGGCATCTGGCGTGATACGGTGTTTCTGGAAAGACGAAGTAATAGAATAGGGTTGGATTGAAAACAGTCTGGTGTCCCAGGCTGTTTTTTTATTGAATGAATGGAAAGGTGTTCGTAAGGGAATGTACTTGGCTGGGTCTTTCATAATTAGTACGTGGAAAGTGAGAAATGAAACGTATTGTATTCAATAGGAATTTTTGAAATGATTGGATTATAACCAGGTAGGAGAGAAAGGAAGATATTTATGTGGAGTGTGGTTTATTATGTACTGGCTGTTCTAATCTTCTCTGCACTTTGGAAAGGGATGGATCTTGTGTGGAATGCCTTCGTCCCGCTGAATTATAAAACCAATTTGATCGCCGTTATTTTTGTGATCCCGCTTATGATCATCATATCCTTATTACTCGCTTCTTTTATAAAAAAAGCTCTGAAGAATGGATGAAATCCCTCCGCTTGAAAGAATTCAAGAAGAGGGAATAAGGATAGTGCTTGGATTAAAGAATTCTGGCAAGTCCCCGCTCAAATGCGGAGAGGTGGTTGACGGAAGCGTTGCGTAAGGAGTTGAAAACGATTCGGATGTCTGGAGGCAGCTGGAAAGTTAGAAATTTTTCGTACATCGCGATATTATCGATTTCTCCTTGAACTCCGGCGGCATAGGCGGCTTTTAGTGTCTCCGGAGTGGTGACAAGGGAGGCGGATGTGTCTTCCGGTAAAGGGATTTGGTAACGGTCGAACAGCTGCCATAATGCGTAAATATGTCTCATTTCTGCTTCTTTTATTTGCACAAAAGTACGGATGCTACCGAATTTATTTATTATATCTGCATACCTCGCCTGAGCCAGGTATTCATCCTGAAGGGCGTAGGTCAACATTTGGGGGATGGTCAATGTCGCTGCATTTAACGCACCAACAGCGCCGTAATCTTGACGGATAGACCGTTTATGGCTGTCGTAGGGAGTGTTATACATGGATCTTCCTCCTTTTTATTAAATTATGTGCAGGACGTTTCGGAGGTTCGTTGTCTATTTTCTTCGGACCCTTTAGAGGGTAGACGGATTCTGCCTATCTTCTCGGTAACCTAAAAACCCCCGCATCCTAATCAAGGATGCGGGGGTTTTTATCATTTACCGAAATTCACAATCATGTCGTGCGCTTTCTGGACTTCTTCGTCGCTCATGTAAATCAGGTACATGCCGTTTGTCATCCGGCCTTCCCCGCTCATCTGATACGTAGAGGATTCCTTGCGGGCACTGCTGTACTTCGTCGCCAAACGGCGCATATCACTGAACTCCATGTTCGTGCTGACATTGCTGCCGAGGACGTCGAGAATGTCGTTGATCTTATTGACGACGTTCAAGCTGGCACCTTTGTTGATGATGCCCTGGATGACCTGCCGCTGGCGTTCGTTCCGGCCGAGGTCGCCTTGAGGGTCTTCTTTACGCATCCGAACATAGGCGAGCGCTTCACGTCCGTCGAGATCAAGCTCCCCTTCTTCAAAGGTGAAGTTGCCGGACTTGAAGGCGCGGTCGTTCTGGACGGTTACACCGTTCACCGCATCCACGACCTGGGAGAGTCCTTCCATATTGACGCGGACGTAGTAATCGAGGTCGATATCGAGAAAGTTCTCGACGGTATCGACGGCCATATCGCTTCCACCATAGGCGTAGGCGTGGTTGATCCGCGTAACGCGGCCGTCGCCTGCAATTTCAGTTCTCGTATCCCGCGGGATGCTGACCATCTGCATCTGATCATTGTTCGGATCGAGGGTCATCACGATCATCGTATCAGAGCGTCCGACATCGTTTTCCCGTTCATCGACACCGAGAAGGAGAATATTCAACGGTTCCTTCTTGTCGACTTTTGCTTTCGTTTCTTCGGTATCGATCGACGATACGTCTTCATGTAAATCCTGGTTCACGGTCGCCCGTACATTATGGAATATCGTATATAAGTAAATGCCTCCGCCTGCCAGCACGAGAGCTAACAGGACTAAGAGGACTTTCCAGCGTTTCTTCTTTTTACGTTTGCTGCGTTTGAGCTCTTTGCGCCCCATTCCTCCACCCCTTCTCTAAAAAAAGCGTACTTCTATATTATACGTTTTTTGTAGAATCATGTAAAAGCATGTTTTTAAGAAAAGTGCTACTATTAACTAAATAGTGCGAATAATGAGGGGGATCTTATGGGAATTCATATCGGTGTAGATCTCGGCGGGACGAACGTCCGCACGGGAATCGTACAGGAAGATGGAACGGTCGAACAACTCATTCAGGAGAAGACGGAAGTGGAAAACGGGGTGGACCGGACGCTTGAAAAAATGATCGACATGATTGAGAGGACCGCCGGCGGCCGAACGATTGCTACCATCGGCATCGGAGCTCCTGGTCCGCTCGACCCGCACCGTGGAGTCATTCTCGATCCGCCGAACCTGCCGGGATGGGAAGAGGTGGCGCTGGTGGAACGAATGGAGGCCCACTTCGGCGTCGATGTCCAGTTGGACAACGATGCCAATGCCGCGGCGCTCGCCGAAGCGAAATTCGGAGCTGGCAGAGACTATACGAGTGTTTTCTACATAACGGTGAGTACCGGTGTCGGCGGGGGATTAGTGATCGACGGCCGGGTGTTCAGCGGGGCGCAGGGCTACGCCGGGGAAATCGGCAACATGATCCTGCAGCCGAACGGCTATCAATACAGCAACCTCAATAAAGGATCGCTCGAAAGCTATGCAAGCGGCACGGCGATCGGAAAGAGAGCGGAAGAGTTATACGGCATCGAAGGCGGAGCGGAGCGTGTCTTTGAACTCGTGAAGGAAGGGAAAGAGGAGGCGCAGCACATTGTCGAGGAAGCCGTTGATTTCCTGGCGATGGCGATTGCGAATCTCACCCACATCATCAATCCGGAAGTATTCGTCCTTGGAGGCGGTGTGATGAATGCAGGGGATTTGATCTGGGTTCCTCTCGAGGAGCGGGTGAAGGAGTACCTTTTTCCCGGCCTGATTCCGGAGATCAAGCTCAAGCGTGCAGAACTGGATGGACATGCCGGCGTCATCGGTGCCGCCCTGCTCCCGCTTCAGAAAAAGTAATAGACTCGTCCGTGCTAATCCATTCCCGCCCGGCATAAGATGGTATAAGCTATCTTTTCTGGAGGAATGTCTGAGTGAGAACGCGTGTCTGGCTGTTGTTGGGGATCGTTCTGCTTACGGGATGTATGGAAAGCGCGACACAGCGGTCGATTGATGAGTTCAAAATACCTGTGACCAATGCTTTGCACTTCGTCTACTTCTATGAGGGGGACCCGCCGGAGGAGAAGGTGCGCTCCCGGCTGAACGGGATGAAAGTGTTCCTTGCCCGGAAGAGCGTGCAGGCCGAAGTCACCTACCAGCCGTTGACGGAGGACAATGAGTATAAGGAAACGTTGAATGTGGAAGACAAACAAATCGTCGTTTTCGATTACAAGGGGATCCGGTTCCAGGCGAGAAACCTCGACGTCCTGGAGGGCATGGTCCTCCAATTTGCGAATAACGGATAATTAAAAAGGAAACCAGCGTCTGCTGGTTTCCTTTTCAGTTTGTTGGAGTATTTATAAGAAAGGAGCGGACGGACTCCGTAAACGGACATCAAACCCCTGACATTCTTCGTATTTCCTTTATCTCCTGTTAATCGGTCCTGATTTATCGGGAGAAGAATTCTTCTAACACGAGGACACAGGCACCGATGGCGGAGGCGTTGGCTCCGAGCTTCGAGAGCACGATTTCCGTTTCTTTCGCCTTTATCGTCAAGCCGCGCGACTGGATCGTCTCACGAAGACCCTCTAATAAAAAGTCACCCGATCTCGCAACACCACCCCCGACGATGATCCGTTTCGGGTTCAGCGTGTGGATCAAATTGGCGAGGCCGATGCCTAAGTAGCGGCCTGTTTGGTTCAACAGCTGGATGCTGAAGGCGTCGCCTTGCAGTGCCGCTTTGTGGACGGTCGCACCATCCACTTTTTCGAGGTCATGGTCGACCAGTTCGGTGATCAAGGAAGGCTTGCCTGTTTTCAGTTCCTTCCGTGCCCGGTCAGCGATGGCGGGTCCGGCCGCGAATGTCTGAAGGCAGCCGTAGTTGCCGCACGGGCACTTCGTTCCGGATAGATCAATAGTGACGTGGCCGATTTCTCCTGCCAGGTGGTTTTCCCCGTGGAATAGTTTGCCGTTGATCATGATCCCGGCACCGATTCCGTTTCCTACATTAATGCCGACGAGGTTATCGGCATCGTTGCCGTTTCCGAACCAATACTCACCGAGCGTCATCGTATGGGCGTCGTTCTCGACTTTGACGATCATGTTGAATTCCTTCTCCAGCTCTTCCTTGATCGGGATATCGTATAGCTGGAAGGAGGGGGCGAATAGGGATGTCCCCTCTTCCGGATCTACGATTCCGTGCATACCGATGCCGATACCGAGAAACTTGTGTTCATCTCCATCGCCGCAGGTCAACAGCTCACGGATGCCGTTCTTCATCGTCGAGATAATATCTTCCTTGGACGGATTCAGTGGTATCTCGAGTTGGAAATCACGCTTCAGCTGACCGAACAGGTTCGTGACGACGAATTTCATCTGATTCGTACCGACATCGACGCCGAGAATATAGAACTGGTCGGCATTGATAGCGAGCAGCGTCGGTTTGCGCCCGCCTTTGGACTCTCCCTGCGTCGTTTCGATGACGAATTTCGTCTGAATCAGCTCTTTGACGATGTTGCTGACTGTCGGGGGAGTGAGGCGTGTCTGTTTTGCAATATCAGCTCTTGAAATGGGGCCGTGCTCACGGATCATGTTCAAAATGATCGAGCGGTTGATCGATTTCATCAACTGGAAGCTGCCCCGTGTATAGTTGGTATTCATAGGATTCCTCCACTATTCATTCTTCGTTTAGCATACCACAAATTCCACTTTTTTAATTAATTTTATTAAGTTGTGAAGAAAGTCCTGTTTGAGGAATCGGGAAAGATGGACATATTTTAACGTCTTAAACGCCTTGGTGATAGGACATAAGGCCGTTACATGAGAATATTTAAAAAATTTACGAAAGGATAGCAGACAAAGCTAGGAAGCTGTGTTACTATTTACATAAATTAAATTAATTAACAAAGTCAAAACGTTGAAATGTAAGCGTTTCTATAGACGGAAGACATAGGAAAGGGTTGGTGAACAGTGTTGATTCATATACACGAAGCGGAGAAACAGTTCCATCTGACAAACGGAAAGATCAGCTATATCTTTCATGTCATGCGGAACGGACAGCTTGGACATTTGTATTACGGCAAAGCCATCCGGGATCGATCCGGATTTGCGAGGTTTCAGGATTATGAGACGGTCGCACCGTCCAGTACGCACGTCTATGAAGGAGAGCTCGGATTCTCAATGGAAACGATCCTTCACGAAGCGACAGCTTATGGGAAAGGAGATTTTCGAGAGCCGGCGGTGAAGCTGGAAGCAGCCGACGGCTCGTACGTTTCTGATTTCCGATTTGACCGTTACCACCTGGAAAAAGGCAAAGCGAAGCTGCCGGGACTTCCCGCGACATTCGCGGAGGAGGAAGAAGCGGAGACGCTGACGATCACACTTAAAGATGAACCATCCGGTGTAGAATGGGACCTTTCCTATACAATCTTCCGGGACCATCCTGTCCTTTCAAGGAGCAGTATCCTCCGAAACGATGGAACAGAGAAGGTGAAGGTGGAGCGGCTGATGTCCCTGACCGTCGATCTTCCGGACAGCGCGTATGACATGGTCCATTTGGCAGGAGCCTGGTCGCGCGAGCGTCATATCGAAGAACGTCCGCTCCGTCCTGGTATCCAGTCGATCGGCACGAGCCGCGGAGCGAGTTCGCATCAGCACAACCCTTTTCTCGCGTTGAAAAGAAAGGGAGCGACCGAGTTTGCCGGCGAAGTACTCGGGTGTCAGTTCGTATACAGCGGCAATTTCCTCGGGGAAGTGGAAGTCGATCATTACGACCGGACGCGGGTGTCGATGGGAATCAACCCGGACACATTCACGTGGCATCTGGAAAGCGGAGCATCGTTCCAGGCGCCGGAAGCGGTCCTCGTCTATTCGGAAAACGGGATGAACGGGATGAGTCAGGCGCTGCACGCGCTTCATCATGGTCATTTAATCGCACCGAGATGGCTCGAAAAAGAACGTCCGATCCTCATTAACAACTGGGAGGCGACTTACTTCGACTTCGATGAAGCGAAGCTTGACGCTTTTGCAGAGGAAGCGAAAGATCTCGGCATTGAATTGTTTGTCCTCGATGACGGTTGGTTCGGGAAGCGGAACGATGATACGACATCGCTCGGTGATTGGTTCGTTGATGAAGCCAAGCTGCCGAACGGAATCGGTGCATTAGCGAAGCAGGTGAAGGCGAAAGGGCTGCAGTTCGGTTTGTGGTTTGAACCGGAGATGGTCAGTCCTGTCAGTGACTTGATCAAGGAACATCCGGAATGGGTCGTCGGTGTACCTGGACGCCATCAGACGCTGGAACGGAACCAAAAGGTGCTGGATTATGCCAATCCGGAGGTCGTCGACTACTTGTTCAGCCGAATGGACAGCATCATCAAGGAAACGAAGCTCGACTACATCAAATGGGATATGAACCGGAACATCACAGAACCGTTCTCCCCGCATCTCGAGCATCAGGGGGAGTTCTTCCACCGCTATATTCTTGGAGTCTATGATTTGTATGAGCGCTTGACGTCGGCACATCCGGACGTTTTGTTCGAATCATGTGCCGGAGGCGGGGGACGTTTCGATGCCGGCCTTCTGTATTATGCCCCGCAGGCGTGGGCTAGTGATGACACCGATGCTGCCGAGCGTCTGAAGATCCAGTACGGCACCTCGATCGCTTATCCGCTGTCAAGCATCGGATCGCATATATCTGCTGTACCGAACCACCAGACGTCGCGCGAGACGCCGATGAAGTTCCGCAACGATGTCGCGGTTTTCGGAACGTTCGGATATGAGCTCGATCCGTCCGGTTTGACCGAAGAAGAGAAGTTGGAAGTCCGCCGCCAGATCAAAGAGTTCCAGAACGTCCGCCGCTTGATTCAGACTGGCACCTTTCACCGGCTGCTCAGCCCGTTTGAAGGCGGAGAAACCGCCTGGATCGTCGTGTCGGAGGATGGTACGAAGGCGCTTGCCGGGTGGTATCGCCAGACGTATCACCCGAATCCGAAGCAGGATCAGGTTTTGAAGCTTACCGGACTCGATCCGGACGCAGCTTATAGAGTCACAGGGCAGGATACGGTTTACTACGGGGATGAATGCATGTACCGCGGCCTTCCGCTTCCCGTCGAGTTCAACGGGGCGAATGCACCGCAGGCAGAGCGGGCCGGAGATTTTCAGTCCCAGCTGTTTTTAATCGAAAAGGTAGAAGAATAGAAGGGAGAAGGAGTCAGAATGAAACAATTACGAGATGCGTTCGCAGAGAAGTTCGGCGGGGACCAGGGGGCATTGCTGTTCTTCGCACCGGGCCGGGTCAATTTGATCGGAGAACATACGGATTACAACGGAGGGCACGTCTTTCCATGCGCCCTGAGTGTCGGGACATACGCTGTCGCGAGAAAACGAGAAGATACGAAACTTCGGTTTTATTCGATGAATTTCCCGGAAAAAGGAATCATCGATGCTGATATAGAAGAATTAACATATGAGGAAAAGCACGACTGGGCCAATTATCCGAAGGGAGTCGTCGCTGCCTTCAAGAAGCACGGCTATGCGGTTTCTTCCGGCTTTGATATTGCCTTTTTCGGAAATATCCCGAACGGGGCGGGGCTTTCTTCGTCCGCTTCGATCGAGCTTGTCATGGGAACAGTGCTTGAGGAGACGAGCGACTGGTCAATCGACAGAGTGGAGATGGTGA
Source organism: Halobacillus sp. BAB-2008 (assembly GCF_000328325.1). Classification (NCBI taxonomy): domain Bacteria; kingdom Bacillati; phylum Bacillota; class Bacilli; order Caryophanales; family Bacillaceae; genus Halobacillus; species Halobacillus sp. BAB-2008. The sequence goes on from NZ_ANPF01000001.1 coordinate 137,028, forward strand.
AGCTTGCGCAGGAGGCGGAGAACGAATTCGTCGGCGTCAACTGCGGCATCATGGATCAGTTCGCCATCGGTATGGGAAAACGGGACCATGCGGTTCTATTGAATTGTAATACGCTCGACTACCGCTACACTCCGGTAGAGCTTGATTCTCACGCGCTGATTATTGCTAATACGAACAAGCGCCGAGGACTTGCAGACTCCAAATATAATGAACGCCGATCGCAATGCGAGACAGCTCTTGCAGCCTTGCAGACAGAGCTTAAGATTCACAGCTTAGGAGATTTGACAGAGGAGGCATTCGAAGCGCACAAACATCTGATAGACGATCCCGTCGTACAGAAGCGCGCAAAGCATGCCGTTTATGAAAACCGTCGTACCATCAAGGCGGTCGATCTGCTTGATCAGGGGGACATCGAAGGTTTCGGTGCGCTGATGAATGACTCGCACCGCTCCCTGCGCGATGATTATGAAGTGACGGGTCGCGAGCTCGATGCCCTTGTCGAAGCAGCCTGGGCGGAAGGGGCAGTCGGATCCCGCATGACCGGTGCAGGTTTCGGCGGCTGTACGATCAGTATCGTGAAGAAGGATGACGTTGATTCCTTCCTTACGAATGTCGGAGATCGATACAAAAAGGCGGTCGATCTCGAAGCAGATTTCTACGTGGTGGAAATCGGAGATGGAGCGAAACGTATGGAGGAGGAAAGAATATGACCATTCTCGTATGTGGAGGAGCAGGATATATCGGCAGCCACGCAGTGGCGGAGCTGTTGGACAGGAAAGAAAAGGTGGTTGTCGCAGACAACCTCCAGAAGGGGCATGAGCCGGCCATTCTGGAAGGAGCGGACTTTTACAACGGGGATTTGAGAGATGAAGCATTTCTTGACCGTGTTTTTCAGGAGAATGAGATTGCGGCGGTGATTCATTTTGCCGCTGATTCCCTCGTCGGTGAAAGTGTGGAAGATCCATTGAAGTATTACGATAACAACGTCTACGGAGCCGTCGCTCTCCTGAAGAGCATGGCGAAGCACGGCGTCGATAAGATCGTCTTCTCTTCGACGGCTGCCGTCTACGGGGAACCGGAACAGGTGCCGATCCAGGAGACGGACCGGACAGTTCCGACTAATCCATACGGCGAAACGAAGCTCGCCATTGAGAAGATGCTGCGCTGGACGGAAGAAGCACACGGCATCAAGCATGTCGTCCTCCGTTACTTCAATGTTGCCGGTGCGGATCCGGATGGAAGGATCGGGGAAGATCACCGGCCGGAGTCCCATTTGATTCCGATCATTCTGCAGGTCGCCCAAGGGAAGAGGGAGAAAATCATGATGTTCGGGGATGATTATGACACACCGGACGGCACATGTATCCGTGACTACATTCACGTCAACGACCTTGTCGATGCCCACCTGCTGGCACTGGCGAAGCTTGAAAAATCAGGAGAAAGTGCGACCTACAACCTTGGCAACGGGAACGGCTTCAGTGTGAAGGAAGTCGTCGACGCTGCCCGCAGAGTGACGGGGCATCCGATTCCTGCCGAAGTGGCACCGAGAAGAGCGGGTGATCCGGCTCAGCTCGTCGCATCTTCCGAAAAAGCGATGGAAGAGCTCGGCTGGATACCGAAATATGCCGGTCTTGAAACGATGATCCAAACCGCCTGGAATTGGTTCCAGCAGCATCCAAACGGTTACGGCGGGAAGGAGTGAAGCAAATGGCTGTCTACGAAGATATCGAACGTCTGATTCAGTTCGGTTTGAACAAAAAGATGATTTCTGTCTGGGATGTCGATTACGTCAGGAACCAGCTGTTCCGGGTCATGGAACTTACAGGGAAAGTGCCGGTTCGTATCAACGACGCAGTAGCGTTGGAGAGTCCGGTGCCGGTGCTGGAGCGTCTGTTGGACGATGCAGCGGCACGCGGGGTTCTGGAAGAGGATACGACGACAGACCGTGATCTTTTTGATACGAAGCTGATGGACTGTCTCATGCCGCGGCCGTCGGAGGTCATCCGGGATTTCTATCACAAATTCGAGAAAGAGGGACCGGAAGCAGCAACGGATTATTTTTATCAACTGTCGCAGGATGCCCACTATATACGTACGGACCGGATTGCAAAGAACAAACACTGGTACAGCGCGACGGAGTACGGGAACTTGGAAATAACAATCAACCTGTCGAAGCCGGAGAAGGATCCGAAGGCGATTGCGGCGGCAAAAGCTGCACCGCCGTCGGAAGCGTACCCATCCTGTCTGTTGTGTAAGGAGAACGTCGGCTATGCAGGAAGGCTCGATCATCCGGCGCGCGATAACCACCGCATCATTCCGATCGATCTGGAAGGAGAGCATTGGTTCCTGCAGTATTCGCCGTATGTGTATTACAACGAGCATGCCATCGTCCTCTCGCGTGACCACCGGCCGATGAAGATATCGAAGGAGGGCTTCGATCGTCTGCTGGATTTCACGGATCAGCTGCCACATTATTTCGTCGGATCGAATGCGGACCTGCCGATTGTGGGTGGTTCCATTCTGAGCCATGACCACTTCCAGGGCGGGCACCATGAATTCCCGATGGCGAAAGCCGAGGAACAGGAAAGCTATCGCCTGCCACGCTTTTCAGATGTGGAGGTGTCGATCGTACGCTGGCCGATGTCGGTGCTTCGTGTGAAGGGAGCGGACCGGCACAGGGTATCAGAACTCGGGGAAGTGATTTTACAATCGTGGCGTGCTTATTCCGATGAGGAAGCGGGTATTTATGCAGAAACGGCGGGGGAGCCGCACAATACGGTCACGCCGATTGCAAGGTACCGGGATGGTCAGTATGAGCTCGACCTTGTCTTGCGGAACAATCGTACGAGTGAAGAGCACCCGCTGGGTATTTTTCATCCGCATGAAGAGGTGCACCATATTAAGAAGGAGAATATCGGCTTGATCGAAGTGATGGGGCTGGCAGTGCTGCCCGGCCGTCTCGTAGAGGAAATGGAGAAATTGGCCGATGCAATCATGGAGAGCCGTCTGCAGGATGCTGCCAAGGAAGAGGCGACGGCGAAGCATGTCCCGTGGGCACTCGGCATCGATTGGGACAGGTCGTCCAGGGAGGCACTGTGGTCGCAGATCGAGCAGGAAATCGGCAGACGCTTCTCGGAAGTACTTGAGCATGCCGGTGTGTTCAAAAGAGATGAGGCCGGCCAGAAGGCGTTCCGCCGGTTCATCAAACAAATCGTCTAAGGAGGAAGAGAACATGATCGATGTATCGACTTATCATAAGAAGAAGTACAAAGGGCTCAAGGCCGTGGTGTTGGAGAATTCCTACGTACGCTGTGCCATCCTGCCGGCTTACGGCGGGAAAATGGTGAGTCTGTATGATAAGGAAATCAATCATGAGTGGCTCTATCAGGCGAAGGATAAGCAGTTGACGGTCCCGCCTTATGGAGCGGATTTCTCCAAGTATGACTCCAGCGGATTCGATGAAATGTTTCCGGGAATCGACCGCGGTCCGCATCCGCTGTCGTGGAAAGAAGTGCCGGATCACGGGGAAGTGTGGGCACTTCCCTGGGAGTACAAAGAGAACAACGGCTGTATCGAGATGTATGTAGACAGTCCGGTGTTTCCGTATCGTTTGAAGAAAAAAGTCGGGCTGTATAAGAACGTCGTCGTAACGTCCTATGAAGCGAAAAACTACGGCGATGAGCCGTTTCCGTTCATCTGGACGCCGCATGCGCTGCTTAATTACAACGAGCATACGGAGATCGAAGTTCCGGAGGGCGCCGATAAGGTGATGAATGTGGAGAAAGGTACGAAGCATCTCGGGGATTGGGGGACGGTCCATGATTATCCGGTTACGAAATCCTTGTCTACCGGGGAGGAGATCGATCTCTCGAAGCTTGAACCTCTCGAGGAAGGAACGATGGAGAAGTTCTATTTCACCGAACCGCTGCAAAAAGGGTGGTGCACGCTTTCCCAGCCGGAGCTCGGCAGGAAGCTGACGTATGACTTTCCGGAGGAGATGGTACCGTATCTCGGCATCTGGAAGACGCGCGGAGGCTACCGCGGGGAGCATAACGTCGCGCTTGAGCCGTGCACAGGCGTCTACGATGACGTGTACGTGGCGGACAAGATCGGGAAGGCTTCCTACATTCCTCCAAAAGGAACATATAAATGGACATTGACGATAGAAACGGGGGAGCGTTAGATGACATATTTGGGAGTCGATTATTATCCGGAGCATTGGCCGGAGGAAATGATCGATGAAGACATCAATGGAATAAAAGGGCTGGGTGCGAATATCGTCCGGATCGGTGAATTCGCCTGGCATAGGATGGAACCGGAAGAGGGAAGATTCGACTTCTCCTATTTCGACGGGGTTATGAAGAAGTTGAAGGAAGCGGGGCTGTCCGTCATGTTCGGCACGCCGACAGCGACGTTTCCGGCCTGGCTTGCGAAGAAACATCCGTCTATCCTGTCTGAGGATGAACAGGGACAGACGCGCGTCTTTGGAGGCCGCCGGCAGTACTGCTTCAATTCTGATAAATACAAGGAATATGCGGCGAGGATAACAAGGGAACTCGTCGCCCATTACAAGGATGAAGAGGCGATCATCTCCTGGCAGATCGATAATGAGATCGGTCACGAAGGCAGCGACCTCTGCTATTGCGATCAATGCCACCAGGCATTTCAAAAGTATTTGGAAAAGAAATATGCTTCCATTGAGGAATTGAATGAGACGTGGGGGACGATTTTCTGGGGACAGACGTACAACGACTTCTCGGAAATTCCTCATCCAAAGCCGACGATCACCACACACAATCCAAGTTTGAAGCTGGAGTGGGCGCGGTTCCGTTCTTACTCCATCAACAGCTTCACTCATGAGATGACGGAGATTGTAAAAGAGTGTAAAGGCGGGCATCAGACGGTGACGACGAACGTGTCGGGAGGTTTCTTCAATAAATCGTTCGACCATGAAGAAAACGTAGAGCCGATGGACTTCGTTTCTTACGATAACTACCCGGTGTGGGGCGGCCTTGAGAAGCCGGTACCGCGGGAATCCATCGCGATGACCCATGATTTCAACCGGGGGCTGCTCGATCAGAACTATTGGATCGTGGAGGAACTGATGGGCGCGCAGGGGCACGACGTCATCGGCTATCTGCCACGGCCGGACCAGGCGAAGATGTGGTCGTATCAAGCCTTCGCCCACGGCTGTTCCAATATGCTCTACTTCCGCTGGCGCGGGATGACGAAGGGAGCCGAGCAGTTCTGCTTCGGTGTCGTCGATCATGATAACGTTTACGGACGGAAGTATAAGGAAGTCCAATCGCTGTTTTCATCGATCAAAGATCATTCTCGACTGCTGGATGCGAAGATTGAAGCGGACGTAGCGGTTCTGTATGATTACGATAATATTTGGTCATGGCGCGCTCAGATTCAGAGTAAAGATTTCGATTTCAATGAAGAACTGCTGCGACTCTATCGTCCGTTCTATCAGTGGAACACGGCGATCGACGTCATTCCTGCCGGTCGGGACTTCAGCGGTTACAAAGTCGTCGTCGTACCTGTTATGCAGATGATGGAACAGGGGCTCGCGGACCGGCTTCATGCATTCGCAGACAGAGGCGGAACGGTCATTTTCTCCTATCGTACGGGACTGAAGGACAAAGACAACAACATCCGCCTCGGAGAAACCCTTCCGGGGCCTGTCAGTAAGCTCGTCGGTGCAAGAGTCGAGGAGATTGAATCACTCACAAAAGAACATCGTCTCGCTATCCGCGGGGAAGAAGAATGGGAAGGTGCCGCCGCTTATGTATCCGTTTGGCGCGACCTGCTCGTTGCGGAAGAAGCGGAAGTCCTGTTCCGTTACACCGACACGTTCTACAAGCAGTTTGCTGCGGTAACGCGGAACCGCTACGGAAGTGGAGATGTCTACTACATCGGCGGCGGTCTCGATGCAGATACGCTGAAAGAGCTTGTCCAGCCGATTATAGAGAAGCACGGAATCTTCCACGTAGAGTCGGAAGAGGATGTCGAAGTATACCGCCGCACAAGCGAAGAGGGAAGCTTCCTGTTCGTCATGAACCACGGCGAAGAAGTCCGCTCCTTCGAGGATGTGGAGCTCGCTCCATACGAAAGTCGGATCATCAAACAAGAGTAGAAGAACAAGACCGAACGCCTCTGCTGCGTTCGGTCTTTTTTGTTTATGGTTGGAAGGGACCTGCACTTAAGGAGAATGGAGCTGTTGTATGGCAGAGGGCGGAGGGAAATGGGGAGACTATCTCCTTAAAACAGGAAGATGGCCAGGGTAGTGGATGCGATCAGGCCGATGAGGACGGGGAAGAAGTTCTTCCGGACGAGTTCCATCACGGGCACGCCGCAGAAACCGGCAATCGCAATCAAGGACGACCAGGCGATGATCGTTCCTCCTCCCGTCCAGATCGATCCCATCTGTCCGATGGCAGCAAGCGTTTCGACATCGATCTGACCGTTCGCAAGCGACGCCGATAATGCACCGGTCAGAGGGAGGCCGGAGAATCCGGAACCGTCGAGCCCTGTGATGATCCCGATCAGAAGAATCGAGAATGCAGTCCAAACGGCGCTCTCCGGCAGGAACTGCTGGATCGACTGGACAAGGTCGAACAACAGCGACGGGGCGGAATCGGCGGACAGGACCAGGATATCTTTAGCGAAATCCGCACTTCCGAGAAAGAAGAAGCCGGCAATCGGAATGACCGGTCCCATCGCCCGGAAAGCGAAAACGAAGCCTTCGGTCAAGTGTTTGCTGACATCATCAAGCGCCCGCAGTTTTCCGTGGGCGGTCGCAGAAAGCAGAAGAAGCAGGACGGCGACACCCCCGATAAAGGCAGCACCGGTTCCTCCTTCAAACCCGCCCATTCCGCCGGAAGTCACCTTCGTAGTGACCATGTAGATCATGATCGCCAGCATAGCGAGTGGGACGAGAATGGCGAAAAGTCTGCTGAAGAACGGATGCGCGTCTGTCCCATTTATATCGTCTGTCCCCTGCATGGCAGCAAGCTCCCGGCTGTTTTCCGGGTCTCCTTTTGTACGGAACGATTTCCGATGGAGGAGGTAGACGAGACTGATGGCGACGGCTCCGGTAATGAGCGAAAGAATCATCGCTTGATCCATGACCGCAGCAGTTTCCACACCGGCGGACTTCGCAGACAGTCCCGGTGCGACCTGGATGATGTAATCCGAGGAAAGTGCCATCCCCTGCCCGGCGATGGCGACGACGACCGCGGCTGTCATCGCCGGCAGTCCGGTGCGGATGGCCGCTGGAACGAGCAGGGCACAGATGAGCGGCACGGCAGGTGTCGGCCAGAAGAACAGGGAGACGATATAGGTGACGGTAAGCAGGACGAAGAAGGAGAGATGGCTGTTGACCATCACCTTTTCTATCGGTTGAATCATTTTCGTATCGGCGCCGAGATCCCGGAGTGACCGAAGCAGGGCGACCATGAAGGTAATGATCAAGAAGATGTTGAACAGTTCTCTGGCCGCGATCAGGTTGGCCTGGAACACGCCGATGAAGCCGCTGACGATGCTGCCGTGGAAGACCCACGCGACGAGGAACGTTCCGAGCAGCGTCGGAAGGACGACTCCTTTTCTGAAAATCATCGTAACGATGATGAGGAAGGTGAACAAACCATAGATCCAATGAGACAGGGTTAGTTCCACCATAGTGCCTCCTTTCTTTCTACGACACGCGTAGACACTATAGGCTATTCACCGGGATCTGAAGGAGTGACGGGCACGGAGGGGACGATCGGAGAATTTTTTTCTTGGAGGGGTGGTCCGCGTCCAGACGGCACCTGTATCGAATCATGTCAAAATCTGCCCTTGATTTGATTGTTTAGATAATTATAATTATTAGTATTATTCGAGAAAGGAGCAGCCGGAGAGAAAACATCATCTAGGGGGATATGTCTTGGAACAGAAGCTGACTAACATTTGGAAAGACTGGCGCCTTCATGCCATCGTACTGATCATCGTCGTACTTACGGAATTCATCGGAACCCATTCCTTCACGGTCGGGCCGGGCGTCGTCCTGCTCCTGCCTATGCTTTATGCCATCATCATCGGTCTTGCTTTATTCTTCACACCGCTCATTAAGGAAAAACAGGCGAAAAACGCCGAACCGCTTATCATTCTCGGTGTAACGCTCCTCATTGCGAAAATAGGTGTTGTCATCGGTCCGTCGCTGCCGGAGATCATCGCCGCAGGCCCTGCCCTGCTGCTTCAGGAGTTCGGAAATCTCGGCACAATCTTCATCGCACTCCCGGTCGCTGTCCTGCTAGGGTTGAAACGGGAAGCGATCGGTATGACGCACTCGGTCGCGCGGGAGCCGAACGTCGGACTGATCATGGATAAATACGGCTTCCATTCACCGGAAGGACGGGGAGTCATGGCCATTTACATATTCGGTACCGTCTTCGGCGCGGTATTCATGGGATTAATCTCCGGTTTTCTCGCGACCATCACACCACTCAGCCCGCTGTCGTTCGCGATGGCATCCGGAATCGGGAGTGGAAGCATGATGGCTGCGGCCAGCGGCTCTCTCGTCGCCGCCTTTCCGTCTATGGAATCGGACATCCTCGCGTTTGCCGGTGCGAGTAACCTCCTTTCTCTTTCGACAGGCCTGTATATGAGTATCTTCATCGGACTCCCGCTCACAGAGAAGATGTACCAACTGCTCACCCGGGAGAAGAAAACAACGAAGAAAACGGAGGAGGTCTGATTATGTTGAAAACGATTCAAGAGTGGGTGCTCCTGCTCGCAATTTTCGGTATCGTTTCCCTGCTCGGGAACAGGATCGGTTATGATGTCGGTATCGTCGAAGCCCTTCCCGGAATGGTCATTCTCGTCATCATCTGCCTGATCGGTCTGCTTCTGGGGAAAGTACTCCCTGGAAGCATTCCGAGCGTCGCTTATGTTGCCATCGTCGGCGTGTTGTTCTCGATGCCGTGGATGCCGGGATCGGATTACATCGTCGCTGCGACGAATGAAGTCAACCTGCTCGCGTTGACGACGCCGATCCTTGCCTATGCCGGGATCGCAATCGGCCGTTCGTGGGCCGACTTCGCGAAGCTCGGCTGGCGCTCGATCGTCGTCGCCGTTTTCGTCATGTTCGGGACGTTCCTCGGCTCAGCGTTAATCGCGGAAATCACGCTCCGCATCCAGGGAATTATTTAATACGATTGGGTACCAGCAACTTGTAATCCGAGGTCCAATAATCCTATTAGGGAGAGCGGGCTCCGGGAAAGGAGAGGCTTTCCGTGGGGCGGCCGGTGAGCCCATCGGAGTCCCTCCCTTCCCTACGCCCTTTGCCGGATAGGAACTCCCTTCAGCCTGGCGCACGCGGATCGAATATCTATTTTATTACATACAAAAAAAGCGCGGGAACCAAACGGGTCCCGCGCTTTTTCTTATTATTATTCCTTATTTCCCGGTACTTCACAGCCGTCGTCGGTGCAGACGGCGCCTTGGTCCTGGGATAGATCCTCGAATACCGGCTTTTCTTCAGCAAAGGCTTTCTCCAGCCCCTGGACAAATACTTCCGTCGGCTGGGCGCCGGACACGGCATACTTACGGTTGATGACGAAGAACGGTACGCCTTGGACGCCGATCTGCTGCGCTTCAGCTTCCTGGGCGCGGACGGCTTCCGTATAGCCGTTTCCATTAAGCACAACCTTCACATCTGCTTCATCCAGACCTGCTTCCGTTGCAAGTGCGACGATCGTGTCGTAGTCGCCCACGTCTTTGGACTCCGTGAAGACGGCATGAAGGAAACGCTCGGTATAGGCTTTGCCGACTCCTTTTTCATTAGCGAGCTGAGCGACACGGTGAGCGTCGAACGTGTTCGTCGGTTTCATCGTATCGAAGCGGAAATCGAGACCGACCGTTTTCGCCTGCTCGGTCATGTTGTCGGTCATGCCTTTTGCTTCCTCCAGGCTGCGGCCGTATTTCGCAGCAAGGCCTTCTACAACAGATTTACCGGTGTTCTTCTGTGCATTCGGATCAAGCTCGAAACTCTTATATTCCACGTCTACGTCTTGGCCCGGGAACTGCTCAAGCGCTGCTTCCAGACGGCGCTTGCCGATATAGCAGAACGGACAGACGAAATCGGACCATACTTCTATTTTCATTGTCGTCACCTCTTCATTAGATTACGTTTCTATTCTACGATGATTCCTGCTTCGATTGCGAGCCATCTGTTTAGACACCATAGAAGGGTCTCTTTTCGATTGTAAAAGTGGGAGGGGATTAGTCATGATAAGTGTAGAAACGTTAAAGAAGCGCAGCTTGGAACGAATCGGTGAGGTTCATATGGAAGTAAAGAAGAAAGTGATCGAATTGATTGATGCAGCCTATGAGGAAGGAATAGCTGTCCAAATGTCCTCCGGCTATCGTTCCCATACCCAGCAGGCAGCGATCTACGGGCAGGGGAGGCCGGGGTATCATTGGAACGGCGTTCATTACGGCAGTGCGGGACGAATCGTCACCTACGCCGAGCCGGGGGAAAGCAACCATCATTCCGGAAGGGCGGTCGACTTCTTCCTCGTTTCACCCGAAGGAAACGAAGCGCTCTGGGTCGTCGACAGCCGTTGGAGACGGGTCGCTGCGCTTGCCAAAGGGCTTGGATTCTCGTGGGGTGGGGACTGGAAATCATTCAAGGATTATGCCCATCTGGAATGGATGGAGGCAGAGAAATGGGCAGTAGTGCTTAAGGCCGGAAGCAGTGGACCTGCTGTACGCATACTTCAAAAGCAGCTTGCGGATCTCGGCTATCCGCTTGGTCCCTCAGGGGTGGACGGACGTTTTGGACCTGCCACGATGCAGGCAGTGAAGATGTTTCAGGAAAAAGAGGAGCTTGCCGTGGACGGTAGCTATGGTCCGAAGACCCGCACCCGCTTGAAGATGCGTACGTACACGGGCGTCCTGAAACAGGGGGCACGAGGTTTGGCCGTCGGTGAGGTGCAGAGAAGGATAGGCGTCTCTGTGGACGGTTCCTTCGGTCCGAAAACAAAAGAAGGCGTGAAGACTTATCAGGAGCAGCACGGCCTGGAAGTGGACGGAATGGTCGGCCCTAAGACGTGGCGTCATCTTTTTGGTAAGTAATCGAGAAAAAGCTCCCGGACCCGGGGGCTTTTATCTTTTACAGGGGTAAAATGTCCCGTGTCATTGTCCTTGATTTTACGATATGTTTTTCCATCGGTTGACAATAATTCCAAGGTCTATAATAATGACAGTTGTAATATTCAGTATTTTCTAATTATTTTCGCGCGCTTAATTGGAAGCGTATACAAAGGAGGTGTGCCATGCTCATTCCCATCGTACTCGGTTTGCTGACAATCCTTTCTGTCGTTCTCGCTCTCCGCAGAAAGCGTCCGATATTCCTTTTGCTGCCGCTTGCCGGGGTTCTCGCCACTGCTCTTATAAAAATCATCCAGGTGCCTATGCCGTTTTGGGAAACAATTCAATTCATCTTCGACCTGAGGGGATGAAACCGAAGGGAAGGATTACAGTGAAGAAAATGGATCCAGCACGGGCGAAGGCATACTTTCGTCTTAGGACGACTTTGATCGGCATCTACCTGGCGGTCGGAGTCCTCGCTTCGTTTGTCATTGTCCTATTTGCAGAACGTCTCTCGTCAATTGAAATAATGGGGATCCCATTGCCCTACTACATGGGGAGTCAGGGGGCAGTGCTCGTCTTCATCCTCCTGCTTTTCTTCAATGCCGCAATCAGTGATGCCGTAGATAAGAAATTCGGCTTGACCGAGCAGCCAGTAGAAGAAAAAGATAAAGCCGCAAACCAATAGGATAGGGGGAAGAACATGGATGCACAATTTCTCGTTTCACTCGCACTGATCGGAGGGACCTTCGCCTTATACATAGGAATCGCCCTCTATAACAAGGCCAGACAGACGTCGGATTTCTATGTAGCGGGAAGAGGGGTGCCGCCTGTTTTCAACGGAATGGCGATCGGCGCAGACTGGATGAGCGCCGCCTCCTTCATCGGTATGGCGGGGACGGTCATGATTCTGGGCTATGACGGACTTGCTTATATCATGGGCTGGACAGGCGGGTATCTGCTGCTCACCTTCCTGCTCGCACCGCAGCTCAGGAAGTACGGGCGTTACACGGTGCCGGAATTCATCGGCGACCGTTACAAAAGCAATGCAGCCCGCCTGATTGCAGCGGTTGCGACGATCATTATCAGCTTTACCTACTCGATCGGCCAGCTGTCCGGGTCCGGTGTCGTCATCGGGCGTCTGCTTGAGGTGAACACGGTCATCGGTACGCTGATCGGGGTCGTGCTTATCGCCTTTTACTCGGCGCTCGGTGGAATGAAAGGCATCACCTGGACCCAGGTCGCTCAATATTTGGTGCTCATTGTTGCCTATTTGATCCCGGTCATCTTCATGTCGCTGCAGCTGACTCAGAATCCGCTGCCGTGGTTGTCTTATGGAGGCGTCATTGAAGAGATGCGGACCCTCGACCAGCAGCTCGGTATCTCGGAATACATCGTGCCGTTTACAGAGGCGACGAAATGGCAGTTCCTCGCTCTCATGTTCACATTGATGGCAGGGACGGCCGGGCTTCCACACGTCATCGTCCGTTTCTATACTGTAGCGACGATGAAGGCTGCCCGCTGGAGCGGGGCGTGGGCGCTGTTGTTCATCGGTCTTCTTTACTTGTCTGCTCCTGCTTATGCGGCTTTCTCCCGGTTCATCCTGATGACCGAGGTCGCCGGCTCTTCCCTTAACAACCTGCCGGCGTGGACACAGCCATGGGTCGATACGGGGAGGTTGTCGCTTGCCGATACGAACGGCGACGGGATTCTGCAATGGTCGGAACTCGTCATCAGCAATGACATCGTCGTCATGGCGACTCCGGAGATCGCCGACCTGGGTATCTTCGTGATCGGTCTCATGGCTGCCGGTGCGATGGCTGCTGCCTTATCAACGGCGGGCGGCTGATGATCGCGATTTCGGCTGCCTTGTCGCATGACATCTACTATCGTTCCATCAATCCGAAGGCCTCGGAAGCGCGCCGCCTGTTCGTCGGGCGTTTGTCCATCGTGCTTGCTACCGTTGCTGCGGGGCTGATTGCGCTCAACCCGCCTGGTGCGATTACGCAGATTGTCGCCTGGGCGTTTGCACTCGCTTCGGGATCGTTCTTCCCGGCACTGCTGCTTGGTGTCTGGTGGCGGCGTTCGAACGGACCTGGCGTCATCGCGGGGATGCTTGTCGGCTTATCTGTCACGCTCGGCTACATCTTTGCTGCTAAGTACGGTGGGTTTACGATTCTCGGGATTATTGATACGGGGGCGGGCGTGTTCGGGGCGATTGCTGCCATCATTGCCAACATCACGGTATCGCTCCTGACGAAAGCTCCGTCCCAGGAGACGCAGGATGAGGTGACGGACCTTAGGTATCCGGAGCAGATCGAATATAAAGATGGAGAGTTTTGGATGAAAAATGTGAAGTGATCCCTGGAGGTCCTTTACGGGCCGGTTCCCTAAGTAATGGGGAACCGGCTTTTTTGTTCTCGGGCTGCCGCCGGGGATTTCCGTGCAGGGCTGCGCTTTCCGCGGGCGGCCGGCGAGCCTCCTCAGAGCTCCGCTCTTCCGGGGTCTCTCCAGTCCCGCTGTTCCCGCAGGAGTCTCCGCCCTGCCCTCCAATCCCCTGCTGGATGGGAGGAGTACTGCGAATTCGAATGTTCGTGTGTGGAAGCATCAGCCGGCGCCGTGTTTTTTATTTGGCCGTATAAGAAGGGAATCTGTCCCCGTGGATTTCCAGGCAGGGCTGCGCTTTCCGCGGGCGGCCGGCGAGCCTCCTCAGAGCTCTGAAATGAACCCATGAACTTGGACAATGTTTTTATGACGCTTTATTAAATTTCTCACGAAATTGAATCGGACTCATGCGGAGTTTCGACTTAATTCTTTGATGATTATAATTATCCATAAACGCTGCCAGTTGCTCTTTGAAGTGCTCGATACTTTCAAATTCTTTGTAGTATAAAAGCTCTGATTTCATGATGCCGAAGA